>NZ_JBGONQ010000002.1:0-281690 GCF_041439145.1 Vibrio sp. 1F255
ATCGGCAAGTTATCCGCTAAACACCTGCACCCTAGAAGGGATAAACAACAAGATAAAGCTAATCAAGCGAATGGGGTATGGGTATCGAGATACCGACTACTTCTTCTTGAAGATAAAAGCGGCTTTCCCCGGAAAGCCGCTATGAACCTTTTTATTCCTGTCATTTTTACAAGTATCACTTGAAGTACCATGTGTTCCTTTAGCTATCTCTATCGAACACTGATTTAGTGCAGCCTTGCTGTATTTAATGACTTAGTTCAAAGCTAAAGCTTTCTGTTCACCACTCATCTAGCTCCACAGTCCTGTTAATAACTAACGCTATTCTAGCGAGACGTTGAGTCCCGTTATTTTTGTTTCCAGGTGAAAGGTGAAGTCTTTCGATTGAAGCTTATATAACTTGAGAGTGGGTTATTGGGTAGACTAGCGAGTGCGCACAAGAACGAGTTCTCTGTATGGCTTAACCTACTTAAAGAGTTCTGGATACCCACAACAAGGCTTTCGACTACTCAAATACTCGCGGTATCAAATATCGATATAATCTCTATGTTCCACGCATACCTTTCAACTATAACTTCAGTGAGGGAATTGGCGAGTTTGACTTTCATTAGGTATAAAAAAGGCCACCTAAAGTAGGCGGCCTTGGTTGATCTATTTAGATATTAATCTAGCTCTTTCTCTGCTTGTTTTGCTTTCTCTATCATAGGAGTGATTGTTGAGCCTTGAACTAGAATAGAGAACACAACAACGGCGTATGTCATGACAAGGATTATCTCTTTAACATCGATTGCTTTGTCTTCAATTACCCAGATACCTGAAGGGATTGAAAGTGCCATGGCTAGTGCTAAGCCACCGCGTAAACCACCCCAAGTTAGAATCTTAATCGACCACGGGTTGTAAGTTCTAAAGCGTTTAAATCCGATGTAAGACAAGAAAACACTCAAGTAACGTGCACTCAATACTAGAGGGACTGCGAAAGCCATTAAGATCCAATCTTCTTGGTGGAATTTGAATAACAGCATCGACATACCAATTAGTAGGAATAATACGCCGTTTAAGAATTCATCTATCAATTCCCAGAAATGATCTAAGTGATCTTCACTCTCTTTTGAGAATCCGATAAAGCGAGTCCAGTTACCAATCATGATACCTGAGACCACCATCGCTAATGGTCCTGATACATGTAGAACTTCAGCAAACGCATAACCAGCAGTTGGAATGCCGATGGTTAATAGCAACTCCATCGAGTGGTCGTCGGTGTTGCTGATTAGGTAATGGAATACAAGACCTAAAACAAAACCGTAGACGATGCCGCCAATTGCCTCTTGAACGAATAGCATGGTCACACTACCGACGGTTGGCGCTTCTGTGCCGAATGCGATAGTAAATAGGGTTACGAAGATAACTAAGCCAAAACCATCGTTGAATAGAGATTCTCCCTCGATTTGAGTAGAGATTCTTCTGGGAGCGTCGAGTTTCTTTACTATTGCTAGCACGGCGATGGGATCGGTTGGAGAGATTAGCGAGCCAAAGAGTAGGCAGTAAATCAGATCAAATTGAATACCGATGAACTGGCAAAACCCGTACAGCACAAAACCGATAAAGAATGTTGAAAACAGCGTAGCACCTAACGCGAGTACTGTTATTTCCCATTTCTGGTCTTTTAGGTTTGGTAATTTGATTCCCAAACCGCCTGCAAATAGTAAGAATCCTAATATCCCTTTTAGAAGGAAATCTTCAAAATTGATACTGGCAACGGTCTCTGAGGCAATGTCTGCCAATTGGAACCAATTATTTTGTCCCGCAATGATAATCAATAGAGATAACATCATTGAGCCAGCTGTGATGGCGATGGTTGTCTGCATTTTACCAATTTTTGTATTCACGAAAGCAATAAGCATGGCTGCAGCGGACAAGAAGCATAAGGTGTAATAGACCGACATTGGGATTCCAACATGTAACAAAGTATGAATATGAATTTTCGTTGTCTCATGCTCAAATAGCAAACATTTTTTTGTCATGACTCAGTAATCAATTTCCTTTTTTAGACGTCTAGACTCCTTTTTAATGTGTGATAGGATGGAGGGATAATTAAAGGAATGAGGTTGTACCGTGGGAAGTAATGTAAGGCAAAAGATTGACGCTCTGTTGAAGCAACGAATTTTACTGATTGATGGTGGCATGGGCACCATGATTCAGGATTATAAATTGGAAGAGCAAGACTATCGTGGTGAACGCTTTGCTGATTGGCACAGTGACTTGAAGGGCAACAATGACCTTTTAGTTCTTACACAGCCTAAGCTTATCAAAGATATCCATATGGAGTATTTGGAAGCTGGGGCTGACATCCTCGAAACCAATACCTTTAACGCTACAACCATCGCTATGGCCGACTATGATATGGAAAGCCTTAGTGAAGAGATTAACTTTGCTGCTGCCAAGCTTGCTCGTGAAGCAGCTGATGAATGGACTGCAAAGACCCCAGATAAACCTCGCTTCGTCGCGGGTGTATTAGGTCCAACCAACCGAACTTGTTCTATCTCGCCTGATGTAAACGATCCAGGTTACCGTAATGTTAGCTTTGACGAACTGGTTGAAGCCTATTCTGAATCGACTCGCGCGCTCATTAAGGGCGGTTCAGATTTAATTCTTATTGAAACTATCTTTGATACGTTAAACGCGAAAGCGTGTGCCTTTGCCGTTGAATCTGTTTTTGAAGAGGTGGGTATTGCTCTTCCAGTGATGATTTCCGGTACCATCACTGACGCATCAGGTCGTACCCTTTCAGGACAGACGACAGAAGCATTCTACAACGCCCTTCGTCATGTAAAACCAATCTCATTTGGATTGAACTGTGCATTGGGCCCTGATGAACTGCGTGAGTATGTCGGTGAGATGTCTCGTATCTCAGAGTGCAATGTTTCTGCTCACCCTAATGCGGGTTTGCCTAATGCATTTGGCGAGTATGACCTTTCTCCTGAGGATATGGCTGAACATGTTAAAGAGTGGGCTGAAAGTGGCTTCTTGAACCTAATTGGTGGGTGTTGTGGTACTACTCCAGAGCATATCCGTGAAATGGCTGAGGCCGTTGAAGGTGTAACGCCGCGTCAATTGCCAGACTTACCAGTTTCTTGTCGTCTTTCGGGACTAGAGCCACTGACGATAGCTAAAGAATCTTTGTTCGTGAATGTAGGTGAGCGGACCAATGTCACTGGTTCTGCGCGTTTCAAGCGTTTGATCAAAGAAGAGCTTTACGACGAAGCATTGAGTGTTGCTCGTGAGCAAGTCGAAAATGGCGCTCAGATTATCGATATCAACATGGATGAAGGGATGCTAGACGCCGAGGCGTGTATGGTTAAATTCCTGAATCTATGTGCTTCAGAACCTGAAATCTCGAAAGTACCTGTTATGGTCGATTCTTCTAAGTGGGAAGTTATCGAAGCTGGCCTAAAGTGTATTCAAGGCAAGGGCATCGTTAACTCAATCTCTCTAAAAGAAGGCAAAGAGAAGTTTGTTGAGCAAGCCAAATTAGTTCGTCGTTATGGTGCTGCTGTCATCGTGATGGCGTTTGATGAAGTCGGGCAGGCTGATACTCGAGAGCGTAAAGTCGAAATCTGTACCAATGCCTACAACATTCTTGTTGATGAAGTCGGTTTCCCACCAGAAGATATTATTTTTGACCCGAATATTTTCGCAGTGGCTACTGGTATCGATGAGCATAATAACTATGCGGTTGATTTCATTGAAGCAGTAGGAGACATCAAACGCGATCTCCCGCATGCGATGATCTCTGGCGGTGTGTCGAATGTTTCATTCTCATTCCGTGGTAATAACTACGTCCGTGAGGCTATTCACGCGGTATTCCTATATCACTGTTTTAAAAACGGTATGGATATGGGCATTGTAAACGCTGGTCAGTTGGAAATTTACGATAATGTTCCAGAAGATCTGCGTGATGCTGTTGAAGATGTCGTACTAAACCGTCGTGATGATTCGACTGAAAGATTGCTGGATATGGCGACCGAATACCTAGAGCGTGCTGTTGGTAAGGTTGAAGATAAATCTGCATTAGAGTGGCGAACTTGGCCTGTAGAGAAGCGTTTGGAGCACTCTTTGGTAAAAGGTATCACCGACTTTATTGTTGAAGATACCGAAGAAGCTCGTGTTAATGCCTCTCGTCCTATTGAAGTGATTGAAGGTCCTCTAATGGACGGAATGAACGTTGTTGGTGACCTGTTTGGTGAAGGTAAGATGTTCTTACCACAGGTTGTAAAGTCTGCGCGTGTGATGAAACAGGCGGTTGCCCATTTAGAACCATTCATTAATGCATCCAAAGAAGTGGGCGCAACTAACGGTAAGATTTTGTTAGCGACCGTTAAAGGTGACGTTCACGATATCGGTAAAAATATCGTTGGTGTGGTTTTACAGTGTAATAACTACGAAATTATCGACTTAGGTGTGATGGTTTCTTGCGAGAAGATTCTCAAGGTAGCGAAAGAAGAGAATGTCGACATTATTGGCCTGTCTGGGCTGATTACACCGTCTCTTGATGAAATGGTACATGTTGCTAAAGAAATGGAGAGACAGGGTTTCAAGCTGCCTCTTCTGATTGGCGGCGCAACCACATCTAAAGCTCACACAGCAGTTAAGATTGAGCAGAATTATTCAGAACCTGTTGTATACGTAAATAATGCCTCGCGTGCAGTGGGTGTTTGTACTTCACTACTTTCTGATGAATTGAAACCCGCTTTCGTTGAGAAGCTGGATATCGATTACGATCGCGTTCGAGATCAGCACAATCGTAAGAAGCCTCGTACCAAGCCTGTCACGCTTGAAAGAGCTCGTGCCAATAAAGTTGCTATCGATTGGGATGCGTATACGCCACCGGCACCCGCTAAGCCGGGAGTTCATATCTTCAATGATTTTGATGTGGCAACTTTGCGTCAGTACATCGATTGGACTCCATTCTTTATGACATGGTCATTGGTTGGTAAATACCCTGCAATCCTTGATCATGAAGAAGTGGGTGAAGAGGCAAAACGTTTATTCAAAGATGCTAATGATTTACTGGATCGCGTAGAGAAAGAGAAGCTGCTTGAAGCGCGTGGTATGTGTGCCATGTTCCCAGCGAACAGTGTTGGTGATGATATTGAGGTGTATACCGATGAATCTCGTACCGAAGTTCTAAAAGTTCTACACAATCTTCGTCAACAAACAGAGAAACCAAAAGGCTTTAACTACTGTTTGTCTGATTACATTGCGCCAAAAGAAAGCGGTAAAGCTGACTGGATTGGTGGCTTTGCGGTTACTGGCGGTATTGGTGAGCGAGAGCTTGCTGATGAATATAAAGCTAATGGTGATGATTACAATGCGATTATGATTCAGGCGGTTGCGGACCGTTTGGCTGAAGCGTTTGCAGAATATTTACACAAAGAAGTGAGAAAGGACATTTGGGGTTACTCGCCTGATGAGGATTTGTCTAACGACGATTTGATTCGAGAGAAGTACCAAGGTATTCGTCCAGCTCCGGGTTACCCTGCTTGCCCAGAACATACAGAGAAAGGCACGTTGTGGGAGTTGATGGACGTTGAAAAAGCCATCGACATGTCACTAACCACGAGTTACGCAATGTGGCCAGGTGCCTCAGTGTCGGGTATGTACTTCTCTCATCCTGATTCGCGATATTTTGCGATTGCACAGATTCAACAGGATCAAGTAGAAAGCTATGCTGATCGTAAGGGCTGGGATATGTTGGAAGCTGAGAAGTGGTTAGGTCCAAACATTAACTAGTTTGAATCTACGACGAGCTTTGATTCGTATAGTAAAAAAGAGAAAGGGTTGCTTAATAGCAACCCTTTTTGTATCTGAGATTTAGTTATTTATCTGTTGGTGATAAACGCATTTTTACTCAAACAATTCTTGGTGAAGTTTCTGAATCGCTAATTTAGAAACAGACTCATTCAGCAGGAAACACAGGTTGTGTGGGCTTGCTCCGTAACAAATCATGCGTAGGTTGAAATCTTCAAGAGTGCCGAATACCTGCTTCGCATAGCCTTTGCTTTCACTCATGTTGTTACCAATAAGAGCAACAAGGCATAGGTCGTGTTCAATATCTACAGAACACAGCTCCTCAAGCTCAATGCGAGCGGCTTCAGGTAACTCAGGGGCACCACCAGAGGTATCCGTTTGATCGAGTGTCAGTGAAACACTGATCTCTGAAGTGGTGATAAGATCGACCGAGATCTTATGTTTAGCAAGGATCTCGAATACCTTTGCCAAAAAGCCATAGGCATGGAACATATTAGCGCTACGTAGCGTAACCATGGTTTGGTTGCAGCGTAGGGCAAGCGCTCTAAATAGAGGAGAGCTCTCAACTTCTTGACGAATCCAAGTACCACCTAACTCTGGCGCTTTAGAAGAGCCGACAAATACCGGTATTTGGTGGCGTAGTGCAGGTACTAGAGTCGATGGGTGCAAGATCTTCGCACCAAAGTTTGCCATTTCCGATGCTTCACTAAAGCTGATCTCTGGGATAGGAGAAGCTTTAGGTGCAATACGAGGATCTGTGGTGTAGATACCTGGAACATCCGTCCAGATTTCTAGACCAATCGCCTGTACAGATTCGGCAATCAGTGCTGCTGAGTAATCACTGCCACCGCGGCCTAAAGTCGTGGTGTTACCTTCGCTATCAGCGCCGATAAAACCTTGGGTAACGACAACTTGTTGTTGGCAAAGTGGAATCAGTTTCTGTTGCGCTAGAGCGGCAATATCTTCTAGTTGAGGTTCGGCTTTACCAAAATCATCATTAGTACGCATCACATCTCTGATATCAAAGCGAACAGCAGGAGTGCCTCGTTCAGAGATGATCTGAGCCAAGATGTGTGTCGACATCAACTCGCCACATGCGACAAGGTGATCCGTCAGTTTAGTACTTGTTTGGAATGATGCGGCCTCTGCAGCGCTCGCAATGTCATCAAGAATGCTGTGGACTTCTTTTTCGATGCTGATTGGATCTGCGAGTTGGTCAAGAATTGCGTTGTGAATGTCCGCTAATTGCGCCATTAGTTCCTGACGACGAGCTTTGTCTTGAACACCATTTGCTAGTTCAACCAGCAAGTTAGTGACACCAGAGCATGCACTACTCACGACCAGTTTCGTGTTTGAGTTGTTTTCAATAATGGCAGCACAACGGCTCATTGCTTCAAAGTTGGCAACACTTGTTCCACCAAACTTAGCGACATTAAAAGAACCAGCTACATTAGATGCACTCACGATATATCTCCCACGACTTCCTAAAATAAAATTACGGTTGGGTAATCCAACGTCCGATGTTTTTCGAAGAGAGTTTTAGAGCAAAAAGAGAGGAATTATTAGAATAGTAACCTCAGAAGCTCTTCACCATATAGAAATGGCGACAGTTGACGGGATTCAGCCCGCTCAACCGATAATAAAGGTCCTGCATCCTTTTATTATCTCGGCACTGCTCCCCATAAATGTTTTGTATTGGAAATGCGGTTCCACAAAACATCTGCCTGGGCAGTGCTCCTCTTCTGCTAGATAGCCGTTTCATTGAACGTTTTTGTGGTAACAATGTCAATCCGTAACTTGAGATAATTGAAAAATAATTTTAACAATTATGTGACAGTGGTTTGACCTCAATACTTATGGCTAATTGCTGAGGTAATCAATTTGCTTTAGGGTGGATTGTTCACAACATTAACGTAAGGGATGTACATGTCTAATTTACCACTCACTACTGCTATCGATAGCTTTTATCCACCACACCGAACGTTAATGGGACCTGGTCCTTCAGATATCTCACCTCAAGTGTTACAGGCTTTGAGCCGTCCAACCATAGGTCACTTAGATCCGCTGTTTATTGCGATGATGGACGAGCTTAAACAGCTTCTTAAATACGCTTTTCAGACTGAAAACGAATTTACGATTGCCGTTTCTGCACCGGGCAGTGCGGGTATGGAGACCTGTTTTGTTAACTTGATTGAGCCTGGTGAAAAGGTGATTGTTTGTCGTAACGGTGTCTTCGGTGAGCGTATGCGAGAAAACGTGGTGCGTTGTGGTGGCGAAGCGATCCTTGTTGATGACGAATGGGGCAAGCCCGTTTCAGTTGAAAAGGTAGAACAAGCATTGGCAGAAAACCCCGATGCCGTTGCTGTTGCATTTGTGCATGCAGAGACATCAACCGGAGCGTTATCTGATGCTCAAGCTATCTCTGCTGTCGCTCGTCAGTTTGATGCGTTAACGATTGTTGATGCAGTGACATCATTAGGTGGTGTGCCATTGCTGGTTGATGAGTGGCAGCTTGATGCGGTTTATTCTGGCAGCCAAAAGTGTCTGTCTTGTGTGCCAGGGCTATCTCCAGTGACTTTCTCTCAGCGTGCGGTTGATAAAATGAAAGCCCGTAAAGCACCAGTGCAAAGCTGGTTTTTGGATCAAAGTTTAGTATTAGGTTACTGGAGTGGAGAAGGTAAGCGTAGCTACCACCATACCGCACCCGTGAACAGCCTTTATGCTCTGCATGAGTCGCTGGTTTTGTTGAAAAATGAAGGCTTAGATAATGCGTGGTCTCGTCATCATGCGATGCACCAAGAGCTTAAAGAAGGCGTAGAAGCTCTAGGGTTAAAGTTTGTGGTTGATGAAGAGAGCCGCCTGCCGCAGCTTAATGCACTTTATTTCCCAGAAGGAATTGATGAGGCTAAGATCAGAACGCAGCTTTTAGAAGAATATAATCTTGAAATCGGTGCTGGGCTTGGCTCTTTGGCTGGTAAGGCATGGCGTATCGGCCTAATGGGTTACGGTGCTCGTAAAGAGAATGTCGCGTTGTGCCTAAAAGCGCTAAAAGATGTTTTGAAGTAGCTGCATGAACTGAAATTAAAAAGAAAAGCGCACGAGAGATCGTGCGCTTTTTTGTATCTACCCCAAGCTCCTACTGCCTACTAAGTGAAGCTTGCGTTGCGAATTCTTAACATTATTCTGCAGACGAAACGTTATCTTCTGCTTGTGACACTTTCTTATACTGAACCTTTGAAAAGTCTCTGTTAGGGAATAAAAAGTTCGCTTCGCTACGAATTTGCTCTGCTTTACTTTCTTCTCCTAGGCCTTGATACGCCAGAATCAGATTGCTGTAGAAAGCCGGTCTTGGTTTGCTCTTAATGATCTCCAGTGACCAATCGATGTAAGGCTGTATAAGGCTCGGGTCGGCTTTGTAGAGGCCGATATTAAGGTAAGTGCTGTATATATCCCAATCGTAGCGATCTTTCCACACCACTGGGTTCGTTACCTGCTTAAGAATGTCCGGATTTTTCGGCTTAGACAGTTCAAACTTAGTCAGTACATAGTTGGTGTGCAGGGCGCTCAACATATAAAAACTGACCAAAATAGGGAGCACTAAGCTCAACACTCTAAATAGGGTCTTGCTGATGATACTGAACGACTGTTGATAATGTCGGGAAGAGCGCTGATCTACCCAGTAAATCAATATAATGAATGTTATCCAGTGAATCGCCGAGTGGTAAAAAGGATACTCAAGTTGAGAGTGCAAAAGGATTGGGATAAATAACGCGAGCAGGGCTAGACGTGTTCCCTTTGCTGAACTTGTTATGCGTGACATCACCAATATTGCAGCAATCAAGATTCCGATGATTGGTACAATCCCCCCTTCAACTCCCCAAAACAGGAACTCATTGTGCGGGTGATCCATTGAAGGAAGACCTGGATGATAGTTCGAGTTGAGTTGATGTTGGCGAGCTGTATATAGCGTGTATTCAGACTCAAATTTCCCGTAACCATAACCTGTAAATGGCTTTTCGATCATCATATCTAAAGCTTGCGGGAACGTATAAGCGCGCGGGCTTTCTAGGTTCGCTTTCTTGTTAGCGAGGCTATCAGTCGCACTTAGGCTGATCACCGAAAAAGCGACGACGACACCGACGAGCACTGATGCGCACCATCCGTAGAAGCGTTTCTTGGTCGAGAACTTGTATAGATAGGGCAGAATGCAGATAAACCCAATGACAGCGGCCAACCATCCGGTACGTGATGCGATGATGATCAGCAAGGGCACGGTTAAGGTTGGAGTTAAATACAGTAGGAATGATTCGCTGATCTTATGGTTATATTTAGCCGGCTGCCTTGCTAAAAGGTAAGCGGACAGCACAAAACCAGTAGCAAGAAAGCTTGCCATTACATTCGGTTGTTGAAATATCCCATATGGTCGGTTTGCAGCAGTGTTGTAGCCAAATAGGTTGCCAGGTTCTAATAAGAAATATTGCACATAGCCAAATAGTGCTTGTATAACAACAGCAAGTACAATGAACCACAACATACGTTGCTTGTGTTTATTGCTGAACTTAAATTGCTGCAGCACCACAAATAAGGCAAAGCCCGCCCACAATCCAAGCAAGCGTCCTGACGCTCCTTGAGGTGCAGCATTGCTGTATAAAATGGGTAGCGTGAGTATGATGCAGCTAATCAACAAGCCAATTGTTAATTTGGAATACTTGAGTACTCGATTGGTCGCGAGTTGGTAAAAGCCAATCGCTAGCGTGAAGCTTAGCGCTAGCCAAGTGGTAGGGTTAAAGGATAGAGCAAGGCCCGAACCACCAGGATTCGGCATGAAAAAATGCATAGCTAACAAGAATACAACAGCTAAAGAAGCCAGAAATGCTTTGTTGAGTGGTAGCTGAGTGACCTGATTTTCTAGCTGAGTACCGCTAGTGTGTATTGTTGCCATAAATCCCTAACCTTATAAAAACAGAGCTTGTTCCTTCTGAAACAAGCTCTGTTACTTTAACATTTTTCTGTCTGCCCGCAGGGCGCTATTTTACACCTACTTCAAATTTAACATAGGCTTAAGGAAGCGAGCAGTGTGTGAACCTTCGACTAACGCCACATCTTCAGGTGTACCCTCTGCAACAATCTCACCACCACCTTGCCCACCTTCTGGGCCAAGATCTAGGATCCAGTCTGCTGTTTTAACGACATCTAGGTTGTGCTCAATCACGACAACTGTATTACCGTGATCACGCAGTCTATGTAATACCGTCAGTAGCTGCTGGATATCGTGGAAATGAAGGCCTGTTGTTGGCTCATCGAGAATGTATAAGGTTTTTCCCGTGTCTCGTTTAGACAGTTCACGCGCTAATTTAACACGCTGAGCTTCACCACCAGATAAGGTTGTAGCTGCTTGCCCTAAGCGAATGTAAGAGAGGCCAACGTCCATTAAAGTTTGCAGTTTACGAGCGATAACAGGTACCGGGTTGAAGTATTCACGAGCATCTTCCACAGTCATCTCTAGAACTTCGTCAATGGTTTTACCTTTGTAGCGGACCTCTAGAGTCTCACGGTTATAGCGCTTACCTTTACACACATCACAAGGCACATACACATCGGGTAAGAAGTGCATCTCTACCTTGATTACGCCGTCTCCCTGACAAGCCTCACAACGACCACCACGAACGTTAAAGCTGAATCGACCTGGCTTGTAACCACGAGAACGTGATTCCTGAGTGCCCGCGAATAGTTCACGAATAGGGGTGAAAATCCCTGTGTAGGTCGCAGGGTTTGATCTTGGTGTACGACCGATAGGGCTTTGATCTATGTCGATTACCTTATCAAAATGTTCTAACCCTTTAATCTTTTTGTGCTTTGCTGGAACTGCAGTCGTGGCACCGTTTAATTGAGTGTGGGCGACTTTAAAGAAGGTATCGTTGATAAGCGTTGATTTACCCGAACCTGATACGCCCGTAATACAACTGAACAAGCCAACAGGAATTGTCGCGGTCACATTCTTTAGGTTGTTCCCCGTTGCGCCAACGATCTCGACGACCTTTTTCTTGTCGATAGGCGTTCTCTTTTCAGGCACTGCAATTTCTTTAGCACCGCTCAGGTATTGGCCTGTCAAAGAGTTCGGGTTTTCGATGATGTCTTGCATGGTACCTTCTGCCACCACGTGACCACCGTGCACCCCTGCTCCTGGACCGATATCGATAACATGGTCAGCACAACGAATTGCATCTTCGTCATGTTCCACAACAAGTACCGTATTACCTAAGTCTCTCAGGTGAATTAAGGTTTGCAATAGACGTTCATTATCGCGCTGGTGGAGACCAATTGATGGCTCATCAAGTACATACATAACGCCAACTAAACCGGCACCGATTTGGCTCGCCAAACGAATACGTTGCGCCTCACCACCAGACAGCGTTTCAGCACTGCGTGATAGGTTAAGGTAGTTCAAACCAACGTTGACTAAGAAATGCAGACGATCATTGATCTCTTTCATCACTTTATCTGCGATCTGCCCACGTTGACCGTCTAGCTTCAATTCTTGGAAAAATTGTAGTGCGTCAGCAATGCTAAGTTCAACGATTTCCGGAAGTGTTGTATCACCAATGAAAACATTACGAGCTTCTAATCTCAGGCGAGTGCCATCACAGCTAGAGCACGATTTGGTTGAGATGTATTTAGCAAGATCTTCACGCACTGCGCTCGATTCAGTATCACGGTAACGGCGCTCCAAGGTATTTAAAATGCCCTCAAATGGATGACGCTTAACCCGAATATCACCTCGGTCATTGATGTACTTGAATTCCACTTCAGTACGACCTGATCCTTTTAGAATGATCTCTTGAGTCTTTTTCGGTAGAGAATTAAATGGCGCATACAGATCAAAACCATAATGTTCTGACAGCGACGTTAGCATTTGGAAATAGTAGTAGTTCTTTTGATCCCAACCTTTTATCGCACCTTCAGCAATGCTTAGGTTCTCATCTAAAATCACTCGGCTTGGATCAAAATACTGTTGAACACCAAGACCATCACACGTACCACATGCTCCTGCCGGGTTATTAAATGAGAACAGGCGAGGCTCAAGCTCTTGCATGCTGTAACCACATTTAGGACAAGCGAAGTTAGCAGAGAATACGATCTCTTCTTGATCCGTTTCGTCCATCCAGCCGACGACAGCGATACCGCCAGAGAGCTCTAATGTGGTCTCGAATGACTCGGCTAAACGCTGTTGAAGATCAGGACGAACCTTGAATCTGTCTACCACAACTTCAATGGTGTGCTTCTTATGAAGTTCAAGTGCTGGTGGATCGGATAGATCACAGGTTTCACCATCAATTCGGGCTCGGATAAAGCCTTGCGCAGCTAAGTTTTCCAGTGTTTTAACATGCTCACCTTTGCGCTCTTTGACAATCGGTGCCATCAACATCATCTTTGAGCCTTCAGGCAGTTCTAAGACCTTATCGACCATTTGACTGATGGTTTGTGCTGCTAGAGGGATGTTGTGGTCTGGACAGCGAGGTTCGCCTACTCGCGCATACAATAATCTGAGGTAATCATAGACTTCGGTAATGGTACCGACGGTTGAGCGAGGGTTATGTGAAGTCGATTTTTGTTCTATTGAGATAGCTGGAGACAGACCTTCAATATGGTCGACATCAGGCTTTTCCATAAGAGATAGAAATTGACGAGCGTAAGCAGACAGAGATTCAACATAACGACGCTGACCTTCTGCGTAGAGTGTGTCAAACGCAAGTGACGACTTTCCTGAACCCGATAATCCGGTGATGACAGTCAGTTTGTCACGTGGAATGGTTAGGTTGACGTCTTTGAGGTTATGCGTACGAGCGCCTCTAATTTCTATTTTATCCATCTCAATAGACCATGTAATTTTAAGTGGCTAAAGTATTACATAGAGTGAGATTTGTGCAAAGTTTTACTGGATAAAAAAACAGTAAACAAAAAGGGCGACTCAAAGAGTCGCCCTTTCTAAAATCAGTAACGTTAGTGATTAACCAGTCGTTATGCTTCTTTCTTGGTCGAGTGTTTACCTAGCTCGATTTGCTGCTGGTCTTTCTTGTATAGGTTTTCGAAGCAGTAGTTTGTTGCTTCGATATAGCCTTCAACACTACCACAGTCAAAACGTTGGCCTTTAAATTTGTAAGCCAATACACAGCCTGCTTTTGCCTGTTTTAGCAATGCATCAGTGATCTGGATTTCGCCGCCTTTACCTGGTTCTGTCTGCTCGATTAATTCAAAGATATCTGGAGTCAGAATATAACGACCAATGATCGCTAGGTTGCTTGGTGCTGTACCTTGCTCTGGCTTCTCTACCATGTCATCAACTCGGAAAAGGTCATCTTTGATCATTTCGCCAGAGATAACACCGTACTTGTGAGTCTCTTCTTCTGGAACTTCTTGTACAGCAACAATAGAACAGCGGAACTGTTTGTATAGCGCAACCATCTGAGCTAGCACGCCTTGTTGCTCGTTCACACAAAGGTCATCAGCAAGCACGACTGCAAACGGTTCATCACCCACAAGCTCGCGGCCAGTCAAGATAGCATGACCTAGACCTTTCATTTCACGTTGGCGAATGTAAGTGAAGTTTGCCGCTTCAATTGTTTCACGGATATTGATCAACAAGTCTTCTTTATTCGTGCCGCTGATCTGATGTTCGAGTTCGTAGTTTTTATCGAAGTGATCCATCAGAGAATGCTTACCACGACCGGTAACAATACACATACCGTCCATACCAGCTTCGATAGCTTCTTCAACACCGTATTCAATCAGAGGTTTGTTTACTACAGGCATCATTTCTTTAGGCATTGACTTGGTTGCAGGTAAAAAACGTGTACCGTAGCCAGCTGCCGGGAAAAGGCACTTTTTGATCATGATAAGACCCTTTATCTATAATAATTATTGATTCAACCTGAGTGGTTGATATTTCTGAGGGCAACTCTAGCATAAGTTATGTCGAAAATTCAGCAACAATAGCCATGGTTTACTAGAGCTTCCCTCAAAATTATCGTCAGACTAAGAGGTGGGTCGATTATGCAAGCAGGTTCTGGTTTGCCCATGCTATCGCTTGAACTCTATTTTTTACCGCAAGCTTACGGAATATTTGATAGAGGTGAGATTTAACCGTGAACTCACTAATAAACAAGTCATCGGCGATTTGTGTGTTTGAAGACCCGGATTGAAGACAGCGAATCACCTGGATCTCACGAATGGTTAAATCAACATTGGTTGGTGTGGTGTTGGTATTGACCATATTGCGATAATAAAACAACAGTTGATTGGTTACCTTCCTTGGCAGCCAGTTATCGCCATCAATGACTTCTTGAAGACCACGAGCAATCTTGTCCTTTTGTTCAGTGTTGTAAAAGAGTCCTTTTAGTACCCCATAGGTAAGAAGCTCTGAGGTTGGAAGTTGCTGGGGGACATTGAATAAAATGATTTCGTGATTTTTCCACATAACAGTCAGGTTAGGACAAATAATCAGTAGTTGTGGTACCTCTCTGTAATCGACGAGCAAGATCCGGTTACTCCGCTTTCTATCAACTAGCATTAATTCGTCGGGTGTCATTTTGTAGAGAACAATAGATAAATGCTTTTCTATCTCTTTTACATGTAGATAGGTATCGTTTGGGTCGATGCACAGAAAGTGTAAAGTGCGAGCGTATCTTGATTTTCTCATTGAAACGTCCTGTTTGAGTGGGATTAGATTCCACGTTGTCATGCAGGCTTTAGCTTCTCTAGCGCCTTGATAGTGACTTGCGTTGAATATCAATTATCAAAGTAAATGAGTGGTTTGTAAGTGGAGAAAAAAGCAACATCGCTCTGAATATCATGATTTGTTACGTTTTTATTCTTTGTAGTGAGGAGAGAATAGGAATGCGATTTATCACTGCAGAAAAGCATGCTATTCTTGTGCGCTAAAATTTTCTGAGACTATGAATTTAGACGGAGCAAATCATGGCTAGCCGTGGAGTTAACAAAGTTATATTAGTGGGTAACCTAGGTAATGACCCTGAAATTCGTTACATGCCAAATGGCGGCGCAGTAGCGAACATTACCATTGCAACGTCAGAGTCATGGCGTGATAAAGCAACTGGCGAGCAGCGTGAAAAAACAGAATGGCACCGTGTTGCTCTGTTTGGCAAGCTTGCGGAAGTTGCTGGTGAGTACCTACGTAAAGGTTCTCAAGTTTACATTGAAGGTCAACTTCAAACTCGTAAATGGCAAGATCAAAGCGGTCAAGATCGCTACACAACTGAAGTGGTTGTTCAAGGCTTCAATGGTGTAATGCAAATGCTTGGCGGCCGTGCTCAAGGTGGTGCTCCTGCTCAAGGTGGCATGGGTAACAACCAACAGCAAGGTGGTTGGGGTCAGCCACAGCAGCCACAGCAACAACAATACAGTGCTCCCGTTCAACAGCAGCCAAAAGCACCTCAACAAGCTCCTCAGCAGGCTCAACCTCAATATAATGAGCCGCCAATGGATTTTGATGATGACATCCCATTTTAATCCCTGTTTTTAATATATTATAAAGACAGTATTAAATTGGAAAAAGCCGCGTTCATCGCGGCTTTTTGTTACCTACAATTCTTAACGCTTTATTTACAATGTCAATTTATAGTATAAGTAGCAATACGGTATAATGTGAGTTGAAAAGGATTTCGTTATTCATGAGATATACCCCGACACTAAAATTGAGCACTCGATTGGTCGCATTTGTCACCGTGATAGTGATCAGCGCGATGTTCATTCTTTTTATTGGTGGCACACTTTCCTTTAAGCGTATTGGACAGGAATATTTAGACCATTATTTGGTTGGCATTGTCGACGTTGTAGATAAAGAGATGGAAGACCCTGACGCCGCGTATTCAATGCAGCGTTGGATGCCTAAGATGTTGCAGGCGAGCAATATTGTTGAGATGAAACTCTCGAACAAGACCGGCATCGTTTATCGTTTCAAAGATACCTCCCCACAAATTGATCCCAATCGTCTTTATGAGAAAAGCTTCATTTTAGAGCGTAATCAAGGCTACCGAATCGAATTTAAAGCACTTCCTCCTTATATTGGCTACAACTACTCAATGGAAGCGATGTGGTCAATTACTTTGGCTGTCGCATTGGTTCTGTTCTGTCTTGCTCGCGGTGTTCGTTGGTTGAAAGAACAACTCATGGGTTCTGAAATCTTGGAAGAGCGAGGAAGAATGATCTTGGCCGGTCAGGTTGAAGCTCATGCAAAGGGAGATGAGCGAGAGTGGCCTTATACCGCAAGCGAAGCCTTAGATGTATTGATTGAAGAGCTACAAGATGCTCGTCAAGAACGAAGTCGCTTTGATACCTTTATTCGTACCCATACTTTCCTAGATAAACTCACGGGAACGGCAAACCGAGTTTTATTCGATAATAAGCTGGAATCGGCACTGCATGAAAGTGGTGCTCGAGGCGGTGTGTTACTGATACGTATCGACGAATGGGAGCAAGTTAGTGATGCTAACGATAAGCAAACCACAGACGGCTTTATTATTGAAGTCGGTGAAGTACTGTCGAATATCGTTCAACGCTATCCCGATGTCATTTTTTCTCGCTATTACGAAGCGGACTTTGCTGTATTTATCCCTCATCAGAGCGCAAAAGATATTGCGACCTTGGCTGCTCAGTGTTTAAGGCAGTTAGATAAGCTAACTCCGCCAGAGCCTTTAGAGTCGGATAACTGGTGTCATATTGGTGTGACCATGTATACCGAAGGTGAGCGTCATAGCCAGATCATGGATGAAACGGAAACGGCACTAAAGAGTGCTCAGTTAGAGCGTATTAATAACTGGAGCCGTTACCCGAAAGAGAATAAGAATGAGCTTGATAGAGGCAGTGTTCGTTGGAGAACATTACTTGATAAAGCGCTGCTTCCTGAAAATTTAGTAATCTTTGCTCAGCGGTGTTATCTTATGCCGGAATCTGGTCAAGTTAATGAATTGCATAGAGAAATATTTACTAGAATTCAGGATCCTGACAAAGGTTTATTGAAATCGTCTCGATTTATGCCTGCGGTAGAGCAAGTGGGTTATCAAGCTCAAATGGACCAATCGGTTCTAAAGGTTGTGTTGAAATCGTTGAAAGAATCAACTCAACCTATCAACTATTCAGTGAATCTGAATGTTACCCCGTTTGCTAATAAACAGCACTTTAAGTGGTTTAGGAGTGAGTTGTTACAGCTCTCTGCTCAACACCGCTCTCAGCTTGCGTTTGAATTTTCAGAAAGGCACTTGATTGCTCATCTTGATTATATGAGACCGGTGGCAAAGATGTTGCGAGGTTTAGGGTGTAAAGTTGTGGTTGGCCAAGCTGGGCGAACCATTGTTAGCACTCACTATATAAAGGATTTGAAGGTTAATTATATTAAGCTTCATCGAAGCCTAATAAAGAAAATCGACCAAAGGCATGAGAACCAACTGTTTGTTCGAAGCTTAATTGGGGCGTGTGGTGATTCTCCAACTCAAGTTATTGCCGTTGGAGTCGAGACAAAACAAGAAAAGAATACCTTGATAGAGTTAGGCATTAACGGCTATCAAGGGAGATATTTCGACGAAGAACAACAAATTATCCCTTTGCCTAATCAAGCAGAAAAAGCCGCGAAAGCGGAATCTGTTGTCAAAGTTGGACGAAGAAATCGATGGCGTAAGAGTAGTAGTTAAGAATGAATTTTAAAGCGATTTTAGACAAAATAAAGCCAACGAATAATAAAGGTAGCTCGCAAGTTGTCTTGCTGGGCAATGACGCCATTTATATTTCATCGACAGAACAAGATCCTCAAGTAGCCAGCATTCCCGTGGTTAATGGGGACTGGGAGAGTGCGCTAAAAAAATCGCTTAGCAGTGAGGCGTTTACCAGTAATAGCGTCCAACTGATTGTCTGTGCTAACTACTACCAAACCTACCAAATTGATAAACCGGACATTCCAGAGAGTGAATGGTCGGTAGCACTGCCTTTTTTACTCAAAGATCTTGTTTCAGAAAGAGTCACGGAAATTACTGCGAGTGCGGTCGCGTTACCAACGTCGAACAAGCTGCAAGTATATGTCCTGCCTAAAAAGCTGTTGGACAAGCTTTTGAATATCACTAATTCGGCTCAGGTTGAATTAATAGGTGTTGCTCCTGAAGATGAAATCTGGGGTTACAGTGCAGGCGAACTGTCTAATTTCATTCTTTTACAACGTAGCGTCAATTCACACTTTAAATTGGGTGCGTTTGTCGAAAATACCGTTTGTTTTCAAAGAACCATCCGCAGTGTTGTGCCACCTTTAACGGGTGTTGCGTCAAGTGCTCTGCAGTTAGATGGCCTCGCTTTAGAGCTTCAACGCTCGATTGATTACCTTTCTTCTCAAATTAAAGGCACCCAGCTTCACCAGCTTAAAATCTGTTGTGACGAAGAAGATGAAGCAGAGTTACAAAGTGCCTTAAACAGTACATTGAGCTCGACAGTTTCACTGTTGGTTGAAGGTGAGCGTGATAATTCAGAGAGTTTGTTGCTTAAACTTGCAGCTGAAAAAGAGACGTTTAAGGTCAATCTTTACCCTGAACACCTTAAGCCTAAAAAAGAATATTTTACGCTGACCAATGTTGTTGCGAGCTGGGGAGTAGTTTGTGTTTTGATGCTTGGTGGTTACTTCGCAATGCAGTATCAAGTTTCTAATCTAGATAAAGAGCTAACAGCCCTGCAACAAGACTCGAATCAACTTAACAAGCAAGTTAACCAATTGAATAGTAAGTTAACTCAGCATAAACCGTCTCCAGAGAAAGTCGCGGCGGTTGCGCGTCTCAAACGTGAGACTGAGGCTAAAAAAGAGGCTTTGAAGGCTGTTGGACAATACGACGAATCCCAACAAGTCGGGTATTCTGGCGTCATGAATTCCTTAGCTAAATTAGGCCGAAATGACATTTCTCTTTCGCACATCTACATGACCCACGATACTTTAGATCTTAGTGGCTTGGCTCGTAACGCAAATGTCGTTCCGAACTGGATTGGTCAGTTTAAAAGTGAGCTTAATTTAGTCGGACGCACTTTTGAAAAACTAAAAATTGGCCGTAATGATCAGGATGTGGTGACGTTTGAGCTAAGTACTCGTCGGGAGAGTAAATAATGCAGCAGTGGAACCAGCTGAGCGATAAGTTTCTTGCATTAAGTCAAAGAGAAAAATGGCTACTTTTTGTGTGTGGTTTTGTTGGCCTATCGATGTTGTTGTTCACCTTATTGGTTGAGCCTGCGTATCTCGATCTACAAGCTAAAAATGCCAAGGCGAGCAGCCTGACTCAATCGAATCAAAGGCAGCAAGGTGAGTTACTTGTTCTGCAAGCTCAGTTAAACAAAGACCCAGACAAAGAAATTAATCGAGAGTACAAAAAGCTGCTGGTGGAGAGCCAAGATCTCTCTCTTCAGCTTTCTCAGATTGTTGATGGATTAATCACACCTTCTCAAATGTCGCAGTTACTGGAGAGCGTTCTTAACGCCGGTAATGGACTAAAGCTTGAATCGCTAGAGTCATTAAAACCAGAAGCGATTTCGAACAATAAAGAGACCAGCGAATATTCAGGCTACTTTCTTCACCCTGTAAGAATGGAGCTAACCGGCAGTTACTTTGATATCTCAGCTTACCTTCAAGCACTTGAGTCTCTACCTGTGAGTTACTACTGGCGCACATTTGAATACTCAGTAGAAGAATATCCTAAAGCTCGACTGGTGTTCGAGGTTTACACATTAGGTACTAGACAGGAGTTTATCGGTGGTTAGAACTCTTTTGTTGTCCTTGCTATTTAGTAGCTCTTTTGTGTGGGCTGAGCAAGATCCCACGGCGCCATTAGGCTGGCTTTCACCTCAACAGAAAACGGCGCCTGCTAAGAAAGCACCAACTCGTTATCGCTTGCCTTCTTTAGAAAGCATCGTGTGTAAGGGAGATACGCCTTGCTATGCGATTATGAATGGTCAGATTCTCGGACAAGGGGAAACGATCAGAGGGTACCGAGTTAAGAACATAGATCCAGAATACGTCACTCTGCAGAGAAGCTCTAAGCAGTGGAAATTAGAGATGTTCTCTTTAGATGTTAAGAATAATTAAGGTTAGAGTGAAGACATGCGTAAACTTGTAGTAGCAATCCTAGTGTCATCTTTAGTCGGCTGTTCGATGGGGCATAGAGATCCTGTTGAGATTAAAGAGTCTTTAAACGAATCAATTAATGAAGCCAATAGCAGAGCGCTTCATGAGCTGCCTTCGTCGGTTCAAGATGACCTTATGCCTCAGCTTAATTCTGACTCGATGTCTCCGGGGATGGAAACGGTTAAGCGTTTTCGTATTCAGGCAAAAGGCGTTGAAGCGAGAACTTTTTTTGCCAGCTTAGTGAAAGGTACGGAATATAGTGCGGCTATTCACCCAAGTGTGTCTGGAAACCTTACGCTTAATCTAACGGACGTGACGTTAGATGAGGTACTGGCTGTTGCTCAAGATATGTATGGCTACGATATTGAAAAGCGTGGCAAAGTGATTCAAGTTTATCCTGCCGGTCTTCGCACCGTAACGATCCCTGTCGATTACTTACAAGTTAAGCGTTCTGGTCGCTCACTAACGACGATCACCACCGGTACGATCTCTAACTCAGATTCGAATTCATCGAGCTCTTCAAACTCGAACTCAAACTCGTCAAACTCGTCAAATTCATCTAACTCTTCTAATTCATCAAACTCGACATCGAATGGTGGTACAGAGATTGAAACGACCTCTGAAAGTGATTTTTGGCCACAGCTTGAAGCGGCGGTTGCTCACTTAATTGGATCGGGCGATGGGCAAAGCGTTGTCGTGACCCCGCAAGCGAGTGTGATTACAGTGCGTGCTTACCCTGACGAAATTCGTGAGGTTCGAGAGTTCTTAGGTATTTCTCAAAAACGCCTGCAGCGTCAAGTTATCCTAGAAGCCAAAATCATGGAAGTAACCTTGAGTGATGGTTACCAACAAGGTATTAGCTGGTCTAATTTATCTAAGTCGATTGGCAGCGGCGGTGTGGTAATTGATCGACCTGGTGGAACTTTGCCTCCATTAGATGCGATCAGCTCTTTGTTAGGCGGGCAAACCAACGTAACGATCTCAGATGGCAGTTTTGAAGCGGTATTGAGCTTTATGGATACTCAAGGTGACCTGAACGTTCTATCAAGCCCACGAGTCACAGCGGCAAACAACCAGAAAGCGGTTATCAAAGTGGGTACTGACGAATACTACGTGACGGATTTATCTAGCGCGGTAGGCAGTGGTGACAACGCGAACGTCGCACCTGAGGTTGAGTTAACTCCGTTCTTTTCGGGTATCTCCTTAGATGTGACCCCTCAGATAGATGATAAAGGTAGCGTATTCTTACATGTTCACCCAGCCGTTATTGAGGTCGAGGAAGAAGTGAAAGAGCTCAACCTTGGTTCTACAACGGGTGTGGTGCAGCTTCCTTTGGCGAAAAGCTCTATTCGTGAGTCTGACTCAGTGATTCGAGCTCGAGATGGCGATGTGGTTGTTATTGGTGGTTTGATGAAATCCAACACCAGTGATGTGACCTCTAAAGTTCCATTCCTCGGTGATATTCCAGCCTTAGGTCATTTGTTCCGTAATACCAATCAGTTAACGCAAAAAACTGAGCTCGTGATCTTGCTTAAGCCAACGATCGTGGGTGTGAATACTTGGCAAAATGAGTTGGAGCGTTCACGTGATCTTCTTCAGCAGTGGTTCCCTGATGAAGAGTAATTGCTTACTTTCTCAATATAGAGTGGCAGTGTCTCACTAAGCTAGGTCGTCGTATGTATCAAGCTCACTTTGGTTTTGAACAACTGCCATTTACCTTAACGCCGAATACCGATTTCTTCTATGGTTTAGCGCCTCATTTCGAAGCGATTCAGACGGTAATCTCGGCGTTGGAAATGGGCGAGGGCGTGATTAAGGTGACCGGAGAGGTAGGCACTGGAAAAACCATGGTTTGCCGGATGTTGGTCAATCACCTACATGACTGTACAGCTCTGATCTACTTACCAAACCCTGTGTTATCAGGGGCAGACTTGCGCCAGGCGGTTGCAACAGAGCTTGGTTTAGCTGTCGATAATGAAGCAACCTTGGTTGATAACATTCAGCATAAGCTCATTGAATTGCACAATTCTGGTTTAAGAGTGGTGGCTATTCTTGATGAAGCTCAGGCTCTATCGGATGAAGCGCTCGAAACATTAAGGTTGTTTGGTAACCTTGAAACGGAAGATAAAAAACTGCTGCAGATTGTTCTATTAGGTCAGCCAGAATTGGATGCTCGATTAGAGGCTTATCACCTAAGGCAGTTTCGCCAAAGAATCACATTTAGTTCGACACTGAGACCGCTGAATCTCGATGAAACGGTGGCTTATATTGATAATCGAATCGCTAAATCTGGTGGCAGCCCTGAGTTATTCAGCTTGAATCAAAAAAAGGCGATCTGTCGTTCGTCGTTAGGTATCCCTAGATTGATAAACCAACTTTGCCATAAGGCTCTATTGCTTTCGTTCAGTGAAGATAAGAAAAGTATCGACAACCAACATCTTTTTTCAGCTATGCATGAAACGTACGATGTGTGTAAGCCTAAATTTAAAACGCCAATACTGTGGGGTTGGAATTAATTATGAGCGTCATTAACAACGCCTTGTCTGAATTGGCAAAGAAAAAGTCAGCGACTTCGATTGAAGCCGCAGTCGTACCTAAAGTAAAAACGCGTTCCCCCCTAGTTTGGGTTGTTGCGGGTTTTACTTTGAGTTTAGCGATGGGCGGCTGGGCGATATCGCAAGGCCCTGTGATTGATCAGTCTATTGTTGAGCAGTCAATCTCAACTCGAGATTTACAGGTTCAAGTCTCTGTCGTTGATGATTCAAATGGCATTCAGGAAGTTGCTCAACCTATCTCATCGCCAACTAAGAAATTGGTGACACTAGACTCTGCGATCCTTTCAACAGAAAACACTGCGATGGCAAAAAGCGCTCAATCTAAGCCTAGTGTTTCCGAATCAGTTGTTATGTCTGCCCCAAAAGCGACAAAACAACAAACACCGGCTAAAGCTCTAAGCGTGCCTGAAACGACTAAGACTGAAATTCCCCAACCGATTTACGTTGCTAGTGTGGCAAAAAAAGCCCCTGCGTCTATCTCTAATGAGCCTGTAGCCTCTGGTGATTCAGAAAATAGCGGAATGTTGATCGAACAGGTTGAGTTAACTCCGGAACAGCTATCTGTGAATGCACAAGGTCGAGCTCAGAAAGCGCTTGATGCGAACGATCTTACTGGTGCGTTGAAGGGCTACACTGAAGCTCTACGCTACACGCCACGAAATGAAGATGTCCGTCAGAAACTTGCGATTCTCTATTTTGGTAAAGGCGATACTCGCAAAGCCTATGAGCTCTATCAGTCTGGAATTAAGCTCAACATCAACAGTGAAAAATTGCGATTAGGGTTATCTAAACTGCTGGTTAAAGCGAATCAATCAGAAGCGGCGCTGAGCCCTTTAGTACACATGCCTCCGCATCCAACTCAAGAGTATCTAGCAATGCGTGCGGCGTTGAGCCAAAAATCACAGCAAGAAGAAATCGCACTCGAGAGTTATCAAAAGTTGGTTGAAGTCGATTCAGATAACGCTCGCTGGTGGTTGGGCTTAGCGATTCAGCAAGAACGCCAGTTAGACTTCGCTGCAGCAAAACAATCATATCAAGGTGCGTTGACTAGAGTCGGTATCTCATCTCAATCACAAAGCTTTGTGCGTGACCGGTTAAAAATACTCAATGCTTTAGAGGAGAGCGGCGATGCAAATTAGATTAAGAAAAAGACTTGGTGATTTGCTTGTCGAAGAAGGCATTATCACTGAGGCTCAAGTTGAACAAGCACTGGCCGCTCAGAAAAGTACTGGGCGTAAGCTGGGTGATGCGCTAATTGAGCTTGGCTTCTTGTCAGAACAGCAAATGCTGAGCTTTTTGTCGCAGCAGTTAGCGATTCCTCTTATTGATTTAAGCCGAGCCGTTGTCGATGTTGAAGCAGTACAGCTTTTACCCGAAGTACATGCTCGTCGCCTTCGTGCCTTAGTGATTGGACGCCAAGGTGACACTTTGCGTGTTGCAATGAGTGACCCTGCGGATCTGTTTGCCCAAGAGTCTTTGCTTGGTCAGCTCGGCGATTACGCGCTTGAATTCGTTGTTGCTCAAGAAAGGCAATTGGTTGATGGCTTCGATCGCTATTATCGAAGAACCAAAGAGATTGCCTCGTTTGCTGAGCAACTTCACGCTGAACACCAAGTTAATGATGCTTTTGATTTCGATATCGCTGAAGAAGACAGTGATGAAGTTACCGTCGTTAAGCTGATCAACTCACTATTTGAAGATGCTATTCAGGTTGGTGCTTCGGATATTCATATCGAGCCAGATTCAAACGTATTGCGTCTTCGTCAGCGTATTGATGGCGTACTGCATGAAACATTGCTGAATGAAGTGAATATCGCTTCTGCACTTGTACTGCGCTTGAAGCTGATGGCAAACCTCGATATCTCAGAGAAACGTCTTCCTCAAGATGGTCGCTTTAATATCCGAGCTAAAGGTCAGTCGGTTGATATTCGTATGTCGACCATGCCAGTACAGCACGGTGAATCAGTGGTTATGCGTCTTCTTAACCAGTCAGCAGGCCTACGTAAACTAGAAGAGTCGGGCATACCGAGTGATCTGTTGGTTCGTCTGCGTCAACAATTGCGCCGTCCACATGGCATGATTTTGGTTACCGGCCCAACCGGCTCAGGTAAAACAACAACCTTATACGGCGCGTTAAGTGAGTTAAACGAACCGGGTAAAAAGATCATTACTGCGGAAGACCCGGTGGAATACCGCCTACCTCGTGTGAATCAAGTTCAGGTAAACCCTAAGATCAATCTCGATTTCTCTACTATCTTGAGAACCTTTCTACGTCAGGATCCCGATATTATTCTTATCGGTGAGATGCGTGACCACGAAACCGTTGAGATAGGCTTGAGAGCTGCACTGACCGGCCACTTAGTATTAAGTACGTTACATACCAATGATGCGGTAGACAGCGCGTTGCGTATGATGGATATGGGTGCTCCGGGTTACTTGGTCGCGAGCGCTGTTCGAGCAGTAGTCGCACAGCGATTAGTTCGTAAAGTGTGTACAGATTGTAAGGTTGAGGATGAGTTAGATGAACCTCGCAAGCAATGGCTGAGCGTCCGTTTCCCTAACCAAGTAGGTGTGCCGTTTATGAAAGGCCGTGGTTGCCAGAACTGTAACTTAACCGGTTACCGCGGGCGAATTGGTGTATTTGAAATGTTGGAGCTAGAGCAAAACATGATGGATGCACTGAGAGCTAATGATGCGGTAGGTTTTGCTCAAAAGGCGAGACAGTCTGAAAACTACAAGCCGTTACTGGCTTCTGCGATGGAATTGGCTCTGCAAGGTGTCGTGAGTCTTGATGAGATAATGCATCTTGGTGAAGGCGATGCGTCCGGTGCCACTGACCCAATTTATCTGTAGGGGTAGAATGATATGCCAACGTATCGTTATGTAGGTCGCAGCTCTGATGGTAGCCAAGTAAGTGGGCAATTAGACGCGAATAACGAAGATCTTGCTGCTGAAAGCTTGATGAGCAAAGGGATCATTCCAACCTCGATCAAACTGGGTAAAAGTGGTGGTTCAGTCTTAGATATGGATGTATCGAGCCTATTTGCGCCGAATGTTCCGCTTGAAGTCTTGGTTCTGTTTTGTCGACAGTTATACAGCCTAACCAAAGCGGGTGTACCACTATTAAGATCGATGAAAGGCCTCACTCAAAACTGCGAAAATAAGCAGCTGAAAGCCGCCTTGGAAGAGGTGGTTGCTGAGCTAACCAATGGTCGCGGCTTAGCGGCGTCAATGCAGATGCACCCAAAGGTATTCAGTCCGTTGTTTGTCTCGATGATTGGCGTTGGTGAAAACACAGGCCGTCTAGATCAGGCTTTACTGCAATTAGCTGGATATTACGAACAAGAAGTTGAGACTCGCAAACGAATTAAGACTGCGATGCGTTACCCAACATTCGTGATCAGTTTTATCTTGGTTGCAATGTTCATTCTTAACATCAAGGTTATTCCACAGTTCTCAAGCATGTTTGCGCGCTTTGGTGTCGACTTGCCGCTGCCTACTCGTATCTTGATTGGTATGTCTGAGTTCTTTGTGAATTACTGGGGCTTAATGCTTGGAGTGATCTTTGGTCTTATCTTCGCTTTTAAAGCTTGGGTGAAGACAGACAAAGGCTTGGAAAAGTGGGATCGATTACGCTTAAAAATGCCGGTCATTGGCGGGGTAGTGAATCGAGCACTGTTGTCACGCTTCTCGCGTACTTTTGCTTTGATGCTTAAAGCGGGTGTTCCACTGAACCAGTCGCTAGCGCTTTCGGCGGAAGCTTTAGATAACCGTTTTCTAGAGTTGCGAGTTCAAGCCATGAAATCGGCCATTGAAGCCGGTAGTACGGTTTCGTCGACCGCGATTAACAGCGAAATTTTCACACCGCTCGTGATACAAATGATCTCCGTCGGTGAAGAGACGGGTCGTATTGATGAGCTATTACTTGAAGTGGCTGATTTTTATGACCGCGAAGTCGATTACGATCTGAAAACCTTAACCGCCAGAATTGAACCCATTTTGTTAACCATCGTTGCGGGCATGGTGCTGATTTTGGCGCTAGGTATATTTTTGCCGATGTGGGGAATGTTGGATGCAATCAAAGGCTAGGGAATGCTAAATAACCTACAACGCTCACGTTTTGTTATTTGGACTGTGGTTATTCTTTTTCTTATTGTCGGTGTGCTTTCTGCATTCAAAACGGTAGAAGAGGAAGCGACTAACACGGCATTTATCGTCGCGAGCAAGCGGATTTTAGAGCAAGCCAATTTGTTCAAACAGCAATATTTGTTATCGGGTGCTGGGCAAGAAGAAGGCTCGGAACCCCCAAAAATCTATAGCAGAACTGGATGGGTAATGCCTATCCAAGGTACGGAGCGAGACTGTAACTATTGGCTGGATCAATTATATCCTCAAGGGAGTATTTTAGGGCTAAGCTCTCCAAGTATTGAAGATAAAAGTGATAACATACAGTTTCACTGTAGTTATCATTATGCTGATAAATATCAGATAGATATATTACTCGAAAGAGAAAGGTTTAGTGTGAAAGCCAATATTTTGGCTTTGTGAAAATATTGACAGTTTTTTTATGGTTTTATACGAGCACGAATGTATAATGCGCGTTAATAATTAGATGAGTAGGTAGAAAATGCTTAAGAATCAAAAGGGTTTCTCCCTTGTCGAATTAGTCATAGTGATCGTGGTCGTTGGTTTATTGGCGGTGGCTGCTTTACCTCGCTTTCTCGATGTGACAGATGAAGCCAAGAAATCAAGTATTGAAGGCGTTGCTGGCGGTTTTGCGACAGCAGTACTGTCGGCAAGAGCACAGTGGGAAGCCGAAGCAAGACCATCTGAGAAGATTGGTGTTGAAACATACAATACTGTAAACTATGATGGTGTTGATTTTTGGTTAACAAGATCAAAAAACAGTAACAACGTCGAGACCGACTTTCGTGATGGCTATCCGTGGACTCTGAACAATAATTCGAGCACTGCTCCACAAGATATTTCAGACCAAACATGTTCTGAGTTGATGGAAAACTTGCTGCAAAATCCACCTAAAGTAGGTGCGGTTTCAGATGTAGCGAACGACTCAAACTACAAGTATTCAGCGCAAGCAAATTCTGGTGATGCTACCTGTACTTACGTTCAATTAGAAGGTAGTACCGAGCATGAATTTGTTTACGAAATTAAAACTGGTCGTGTGACCGTAACTTTGCAGTAAGTCTGCGTAAAATTAAACATAGAGAGAGCTTAACTATGAAAAGACAAGGCGGTTTCACCCTAATCGAACTAGTGGTTGTAATTGTTATTCTAGGTATTCTTGCTGTAACTGCGGCACCACGTTTCCTAAACTTGCAAGATGATGCGAAGAACTCGACATTGCAAGGTTTACGTGGGGCTATTTCTGGTGCTATGGGCATTTCTTATGGTAAAGCTGCAATTGAAGGTATCGAAGGGCAACAATATGTAGCGGCAAGCGCAGCAGCAACAACTATCGACGGGATTGCTCATTCTTTTGGTTACCCTATTGCAACTTCAGCTGGTATTGGCGCTACCATTGATCAATCAGGTGAGTTTGTAGAATTAAGCTCTACAGGTACTGTTGGTACTGACGCTACGCTTGTTTACGGTATTCAAAACTTCAATGGTAGCTGTGTAAGATACTCAGAAGCGACAGCGGCCAATGTTCCAGCTACAACTATTATTGTGGTTCCTGGTGAAGATAGCGAACCAAACACTGCGTGTGACTAATTAGTCTGCATTGTTTAAGGCCAGCACCTGCTGGCCTTTTTTCTATCTACTACACAAAAATATCAAAACTATTCATATACATAAGATCGTAAGTTTCGTTATCTTGTATAATCAGTATTCGCTAGGCAGTTAGAGGCTCATTATGGATAACAGCCCCATATCCAAAGGCTTTACTCTGGTAGAGCTGATCATCGTTATCATTATCCTCGGTATTATTTCAACTTTTGCCGCGAGTCGCTTCGCTGGAACCTCTAGTTTTTCTACCTTTGCTGCCCAAGAGCAGGTCATCTCTGTTATCCGTCAAATCCAAGTTAATCGAATGCAATCAAACGTTTCCGCTGCTAATGACAGCTTTCGTCTTGCTATCAATAGTGATTGTCTAGGTTCAGTTACGGCATGCAGTCTAAATCTATCGAATAGCGCTCAAAAATCACAAGCTGATGCGCGTAGTGACTATGTACGTGAGTCCGATATTTCATTTTCTCCAGCGAATACAATTATCGATTTTGATTTATTGGGTAATCCTTCGGTGAGCGCTGGGGTTAATATTACTATTAACTCCACCACTTCAAATAATAGCGCTCAAGTTTGTATTAATTCTCAAGGTTACGTGCGTGAGGGAGCGTGCCTATGATTCGCTCACGTGGCTTTACTCTGATTGAAAGTATTGTTGTGATTATCGTTTTGGGTATTGCGATGGTCACGATTACCAGTTTTTTAGCACCACAAGTGGCAAGTTCAGCAGACCCACAGTATCAAAACCGTTCCGTGGCCTTAGGTCAGAGTTTGATGAACCAAATGTTGGCACGTGGTTTTGATGAACACAGTGATTTTGATGGTGGTCTGGTGCGCTGTGGCGATGCAGGTGCGACCGCTTGTTCTGCTCCCAATGAACTCGGAGTGGATGGTTCAGAGGCAACCCCCGCAGCTTTCAATGATGTTGATGACTATATCGGTTGTTGGTACACCGATACAACAGAGTCAGCGTGTGTCTCATCAACGAAGTACCCGCTCGCTAATATCCTAGACGAAAATATTGAAGACAGTTATGCCAATTTTCGTGTTGAGGTTTCCGTGTTTTATGATCAAAACATGGACGGTGTTAACGATAATACTATTGGTACGATGAAGCGCGTTGAAGTACAGATCTTTGGTGGTAATAACCGTTATAGCTTGGTTGCTTACAAGGGGAACTACTAATGAAACAACGTGGTTTTACTCTTATAGAAATGATCGTAACCATTGTTGTGGTTGCCGTCATCGGTCTCGCTATCGCAGGCTTTGTTGAATATGGCATGAAAGGGTATGTTGAGAGTATTGACCGGCAAAAGGTGCAAGTGAAAGGGCAATTTGTTGTTGAGAAAATGTCGCGAGAGATAAGCCACGCAGTTCCCAATAGCTTCACTGAAGTTCAGACTTTTTTACCTACACTTGCTTTTGATAGAAAGTGTCTTTCATTCTATTCGATCAAATATTCCGGTTTTTATCACTTCGATGAACCAGGCAATCAATTGGACTTCATTGTTGGTCAAGATGCCCCAAGTCTCTCTGTAGGAGATTATCTTATTATAAATCCAAGTAGTTTTAATGATTTGGCAGTGGAGTCCAATAAACGAATTGACGTCTCGGGTGCAGTTCAGAATACCAACTCTTTCAGTGTTACAGCTTTGAGTCTTGTGAGTGAGTCTATTGCAAAACGACACTATATTTATGAAAAAAACAATCATGTCAGCTTCTGTATAGTGAACAATACTATCGAAGGACAAGGTGTCATTGAGCGTAATGGCGTAAGGGTCACAGATAGCGTTAACTATACAAAAAGTAACTTCCGTTACGAAGAGCCAAGCTTACAGCGCGGTGGTGTGATTCATATCGAACTTGTGCTTGAGCAAAACAACGAAATCAGTGTTTATCAACAAGATGTGCAGGTACTTAATGCGCCATAGTAAATCATCCCAAAAAGGCAGTGTTTTGGTCGTTGCAATATTTGTTATTGTGGTGATGGGCTTTCTTGCGACTTCTTTAGTGCAAGTACAATGGTCAAACCACGATACATTGACGCGTAAACAACTTGGAACACAGGCTTGGCTATTAGCACATTCCGCTAATGAGTGGGCACTCACTCAAGTTTATCCATTAACGGTTTCGCCTGCGGTTTCAACCAGTGTGAGCACCGTCTGTGGTAACTTAAATTCAAACCAAGTGAGTAGTGGTATGTCGACTATCTGTACCGTCGATGAGTTAACTTGCAGTCAGATCGGAGTGTTAGATGGTGTTGGCTTTTTCAAAATAGAATCTACTGCCATTTGTGGTTCAGGTATCAACCAAGTACAGCGTATTCAAGAAGTTTGGGTGAGGGAGTGAGTATGAAATTATGGGTTGGTCTTTTTAGAGCCATTAAAAATCTTCCTCGTTGTTACGCGAACTTTTTGAAGCTCACTGCAGTCATGATTGTTTTATGTGGGACATCTTTCGTTTCGATAGCTGACGAATTTTCTCCTGAACAATGTAATGATCTAAAAAGACAAGATGGCTTTTCTGTTGCTTTTACTATTCCAAACCCAACTCCTGTCACGATCACTTTTACGTCAAATAACTCTGTAGTTAAATTGTGGTCCAGCGTTAGTGGTAGTAACGCTAAGATAACCGATCAGAACGTGAATCCAGGAGAAAGAGTTCTCCTAATTTATAGACCGACTTCTAATAATGGTAAAAACGGCAGTCTCATTTACAAGCTTGATACAGGCTCTGGATATGAACAGAAACAGACTACTTCAATTGTGATAAACGGTGGTAATGGTACTTTAGAAGTGTCAGGTGATACCGTTGTAGTTGAGTGTGCCGATGGAGAAAAAGAACCAGTCCCTGATTTGGAGGATGTTCAATATGAGTTTGGTTCTATTGAAGGTATGGATTGTACTTATGGTTGTAACTTGTTGTTCCAGAAGCAATATGACAATCCAATTGTATTCTTAATGTCGACTATCGATCCTGATGATATCGTGAATAGTGTGCCAACAAAGGCTAGTGTTACAACTATTTGGGACTCAAAGAAAGGCGCAACAATAGAAAGTGAATCGGCTGAGAGTTATAGTTCAACCGATCGAATGTCACCTATTTATTATTTTGTTACCGATCCCGGAAGGTTAACATTTTACGATCATAATGGTTCCAAGGTTTATGGTGAAGCTGGAAACATCATAACTTCTAAGGCTCAATGTAAAGGCAATGCCTGTGGCAGTTCTGATTGGGAAACGGTCTCATATCAGGGAGGTGATATTACAAACCCCGTGATCATGGCTCAAGTTCAGGGCAAGGACCGAGATTGGGCCACAACAGCTATCTCTGGTTTAACTAACCAAAAATTTAAGCTTGCTCTAGAGCGTGGTCGACAAGGGCCAACTTCTTCAGCTAAGCAAATCGCTTATTTAGCTGTCCCTACTTTTTCAGGGCAAGATGAGTCTAAAACATCAAAAATAGAGTTTTTCCAAGCGCCTGGTACCTACAACCAAAAAACTGAAATAGAGCCAGGTAAATCTATAGGCTGGTCATGTCTGAATAACGAAATATCACTACATCAAAACTTTAATAAGTTTGGTGTTATTGCTAATAAGCAAACCCGAAATGGTGGTGATGGTGGTTGGCTACGTTATTGTAAGCAGTATGTGAGTGGAGGAGAGTCGCAATTTACATTCGCATTTGATGAAGATGCTACTTCTCTTAGTACTCGTAAACATGGAGCTTATGAATCAGTAGGCTATTTCGCATTTGAAATTCCCGAGGTCGAGATTCCGGTTAACGTATGTAACTTGTTTCCTGAGCCTATCCAAAGTTGGACTGGGGTTGAGAGTTCATTGATTATTAATAATGGGTGGGGCACAACTTTCAATGGCTGGTCTCCCGATTATCTTGATGCTTTTTCAATTGACAATGATCGATCTTGGAGTCCATCTAATCCTGATCCCGAGAGTTTGCTTTTAGTCGGATTTGATTTAGAGGGAGGTACAAATCAAATGTACAACCATGATGTCTGTGGAGATGATTTAGGTTGTGCTGTAGGGAATGAGGATGGTCAACTAAACCGACGAAAGATTGACCATAGTTTGTTGCCTAATGTTCCGAGTCGTTCTGTAACAGAGAGCCTAGCTATTGATAAAAACATCAAGTCTAGATGTGATGCGTCAAACTTGTGTTCATTTGAGTTAGCAGGAGCTAATGCTAATGTGTATATCAATGAAGACTTGAAACGACTATATATAAATGATTTAGGCAATGAGTATCCAGAAATAAGGGTACACCTTAAAGATGGTTTATATATTGATGATTTCGAAATATCAAATGGTAGTGGTTTAGTATTAATTATCCCTGAACAATCATCAGTAACTTTTAATAACTTTTTGGCTTCGGATACAAGCCGAAGTGATTTTATATTTGAAAATAGCTCTAAAATAAATGTAGTTACAAGCTTTAAATTTAATAATAGCGTCAATATTGTTAATGAGAACGCATACCCAATCATTTATGCTCCAGATGCAACTGTACAGTTGAAAGGAAACTTTAGAGGCTTTATTTTAGCGAAAACACTTAACCTGCCAAACTTACTTACAGTGGAAGGCGCAGTTACTGCTGCGAGCGTTGTTTCGCAGAGTGGTTTAGTTATTAATAAACCTGACTATAGCTGTCCACTTCCTCCACTTCCAACTGGTTCTCTTGTCGTTACCCCAAAATATTCTCATGTTCTAACTTGTGAGGTCGCTGAGGTTGAGTTTAAAGTCGTAGATGATGATGGCAACGTGATTAGCACCGTTCAAGATAACTTCACTGCATCACATTCACCAAATTCTACTGGGAAGTGGTGTGAAGATGAGAATGGAAACAGTTGCTCTACATCTTCGGGGGATTACCAAAGTCACTTTGTTAATGGGCAAAAAACTTTGTACTTATCTTCATCTAAGTTAGAGAGTTATGATGCCAGTGGTACTTGGAATGGTGATTTAGAAACGGCTGCATCAAAAATTAACTTTGTACCTTATAAGTTCGATGTTGATGAACAGTTTGTTGTGGCTGGGGATGATTACCTCGTGACGGCAAAGGTATCCTCTTGTAATTCGCAAGATTCTTCTTTATCACAAGATTATGTAGGCACCCCTAAAGTTAGTTTAGGTATCGTTCAACCTGCGAACGGAAATAGTGCGATAACCTTATTAGATTATACGCCTGATTTTGAGGTGAGTGATAACGGTGAAACAACCGATACACTTTCGATTCAAGAGTCAGGTCAGTTCAAAGTAACTCTGACCGACAGCACCTTTGATTGTAGTGAGATGTCGGGTTGCCCTGAGAGTGGTATTGATAAACTTTCTGGTAGTTTTTTGGTGAATTCTCGTCCTTGGCAATTTGCTATTTGTACGGGCAGCAATTCTGATGGTAACAGCAGTGGTGGGAATGCGTTTGTTGCAGCGGGGGAAGAGTTTGACGTGTTTGCTAAACCAATTAGATTCTCGAGTAACGCTAACCCTTCGTGTAATAATAGCTTAGTAACACAAAACTATTTGCTGTCCTCTGGTGCTGTCGTTGCAACTCATACTCTGGATACTCCTAGCAATAATGGTGCAGTGCTTGGTAGCTTAGAGCCTGGTAGCCAATTGACTCAGTCTAGTTCCGATATTAGTCTTGATGATAATGGTTATAAATTCAAAAGTTTAAATTATTCAGAAGTTGGTAGTATAAATTTTGAAGTGACCGAAGACTCGAATAGTTTTTATGGCAAGATTCTTGGTGGCTTCTCTGGAAGTAAATCAATTGGCCGCTTCTATCCGAAGTACTTCCTGCAAGAGAACCCTGAATGGAATGTCGCTAATCAAAACGACATTGCTTATTTAGGTCAGCCTTATGACTCTGCTGTTCATCTAGTGTATCCAATGGCATCAGGTGAAGGTGATACGGATAATGCGCTTAATAATTACCGATTCTTTAATACAGAACTACAAGCAAAGTTTGGTGTTCTAGATGATAGCAATATAGATAACGGCTTCTTGCTAGATACGGATGCTGGGTCTTGGTCTAATGATCGTGAGCATTGGTTGTTGAACGATAGTGCCGCTGTTCTTCAGCGAGTTACGGATTTGGATGACGTTAGCCGCAGAGATGCACCGTTTAATACTTCAGATGCTAACTCCACTATTACCCACTTTGGCTTGACTGTTGCAGGAGTTGATCCTGTTTCATTTACTGACTCTGATATTTTGACTGATTCTGTCGAGTTTCCGGTCCAGCCTCCAGCTCGTTATGGTCGAATGGTGCTAGATGATATTGGTGGCAATTCTGATACTACTCTAACTATTCCATTGCGCGCTGAGTTCTGGGATGGCAGCGAGTTTATTGTTAACGAGGATGATGACCGCAGTACCTTCAATGGGGCTAATACTTGTAAACAAGTTATTTGGCACAGTGAAGGGGCGGCAACCACTTTAGTTTCACTTAACGGTAGTGGAAATGTGGATGATGGAGAAGAAGAGGTCACAGCAAATCAAAATACGCCAGCAGGAACAGACGCGCCACGTGAGCAAGTTCGTCTGTGGTTAAGAATGGATGACTCTGAGCCTGATAGCGATGGCGGAAATAACATCTCATGTAGTGGCAGTGATCAAGATCAACCATGGCTACGTTACAACTGGCGCCAACTGGGTGATGAAGATCCATCCACCGTCGTCACATTTGGTATATACCGTGGTAACGATCGTGTGATCTACCGAGGTGAAAGTGGCTTAACAGGTCAGTAATAATATAATTTTTGCCCCTTAAGTTAGGAATCTGTAAGAAATTGCGGGTTTCAGTCCATGTTTGTACTTCAATGCCTTGCCGTAACAGCAAGGCATTGGTACATTTAGTGCAATTTTTGTCTTCTAATTCTTGCAGGATGAGCGAAGAATATGTTTAAAAAACTTCGTGGCATGTTTTCAAACGACCTATCGATTGATTTAGGTACAGCCAATACCCTTATTTATGTAAAAGGCCAAGGCATTGTTCTTGATGAGCCTTCAGTTGTAGCTATTCGCCAAGATCGTGCGGGTTCTGCAAAGAGTGTCGCTGCTGTTGGCCACGCTGCTAAGCAAATGCTTGGTCGTACGCCTGGTAACATTTCAGCGATCCGCCCAATGAAAGATGGCGTAATTGCTGATTTCTACGTAACGGAAAAAATGCTTCAGCACTTCATTAAACAAGTGCATGACAACAGTGTGCTTAAACCAAGCCCTCGCGTTTTGGTTTGTGTACCTTGTGGTTCAACGCAAGTTGAGCGTCGTGCTATCCGTGAATCTGCGCTAGGTGCTGGTGCTCGTGAGGTTTACCTAATCGATGAGCCTATGGCTGCTGCGATTGGTGCTGGCCTACGTGTCTCTGAGCCAACAGGTTCAATGGTTGTTGATATCGGTGGTGGTACTACTGAAGTTGCGGTTATCTCACTGAACGGTGTGGTTTACTCGTCTTCTGTTCGCATTGGTGGTGACCGTTTTGATGAAGCGATCATCAACTACGTTCGTCGTAACTACGGCAGCTTGATCGGTGAAGCAACGGCAGAAAAGATCAAACACGAAATCGGTTCAGCTTACCCTGGCGATGAAGTCGAAGAGATCGAAGTACGTGGTCGTAACCTTGCTGAAGGTGTGCCTCGTAGCTTTAGCCTAAACTCAAACGAAATCCTTGAAGCACTTCAAGAGCCTCTATCTGGCATCGTATCTGCAGTAATGGTTGCACTAGAGCAGTGTCCGCCAGAGCTAGCTTCTGATATCTCAGAAAACGGTATGGTACTAACAGGTGGTGGTGCACTGCTTAAAGACCTTGATCGCCTGTTAACAGAAGAAACAGGTATCCCTGTTGTTGTTGCAGAAGAGCCATTAACGTGTGTTGCTCTAGGTGGCGGTAAAGCTCTAGAGATGATCGACATGCACGGCGGCGATCTGTTCAGCGAAGAATAATATCTAGTGTTAGGCTCTTTTCTTATCTAGTTTTATGTAAAGAGCCTAGGACCTTGTCTATAGGATCAAATGTAGCTCTAGGACCAAATATAGAATGAAGCCAATTTTTGGTAGAGGTCCCTCTCTACAATTGCGCCTGTTTTTTGCTGTAATTTTATCAGCCAGCCTTATGCTGGCTGATAGTCGTTTAGATGCTTTCTCAAATGTTCGCTATCTATTAAACAGCATGGTTGCGCCTATTCAATATGCAGCCAACTTGCCTCGCACTATGTTCGATGGTGTTTACGACCGTTTTAGCACTCGCAAAGGGTTAATTGAATCTAACCATAATATTAAACGAGAAGTCTTGCGTCTGAAGAGCGAGCTGATTCTGCTTGAGCAATATCAAGAAGAAAACAAGCGCCTTCGTAAGCTGTTAGGCTCGCCGTTTATCCGTGATGAGAAGAAAGTCGTCACAGAAGTTATGGCGGTAGACACTTCACCATATCGCCATCAAGTCGTGATCGACAAAGGTCAGATTGATGGGGTGTATGAAGGTCAGCCGGTGATCAACGAAAAAGGCATTGTCGGCCAAGTCACTTTCGTTGCTGCTCATAATAGTCGTGTATTACTACTCACTGATGCAAACAATGCGATTCCTGTTCAGGTTATTCGTAATGACATCCGTGTGATTGCTTCGGGCAATGGCATGATTGATGAGATCCAGCTAGAGCACATTCCAACCAGTACCGATATACAAGAAGAAGATCTGTTGGTGACATCAGGTCTTGGTGGGGTATATCCAGAAGGTTATCCAGTCGCCTATGTTACGGCCGTTGATTACGACCCGAAACGTGAGTTCGCTGTGATTAAAGCAGAGCCTGTGGTTGAGTTCGATAAGCTCAGATACCTGCTGCTTGTATGGCCTGATGAAAACAAACAGATGCAAGCGGATCAATCGAGCATAGAACAAGCATTGTTAGAGGGCGAAGATGGCCAATAGCGTTTTGAGAAGCAAGGTAGTAATTTTCTGCTCATTTTTAATAGCACTGATTCTGCAGACGATCCCTTGGCCTGGTAGCTTAGATTTATTTAGACCATCTTGGTTACTGCTGGTTACGTGTTACTGGGTTTTGGCTCTACCGCATCGTGTTAACGTGGGTAGTGCTTTGATTTTAGGCTTATTGTGGGACCTTTTGATCGGCTCTACTCTGGGTATTCGAGGCATGATGATGGCAATAGTGATGTACATTATTGCGATGAACTTCCTCGTCATTCGTAACATGGCGTTATGGCAGCAAGCGATGATCATTGCCGCGTTAACGGTCTTGTTTGAGGTGTTGATCTTCTTTGGTGAATATTTGATCCAAGATGTTGTTTTCAATCCGTTATCGTTATGGAGCGCATTGATAAACTGTATACTTTGGCCTTGGATGTTTTTATTAATGAGACGCGTGCGTCGCCATTGGCATGTGAGGTAGCGTGACGATGGAAAAGAAACATTTAGTTTTGGCATCCGGCTCTCCACGCCGCAAAGAATTGCTATCTCAACTCGGTTATGAGTTTTCTGTCCTCGTAACCGATGTTGAAGAGTGTAAACACGCTCAAGAAACCGCCGAAGAATATGTTAAGCGACTATCTTTAGATAAAGCTTTAGCTGCGTTGTCTTTATTGAAAGATAACCCTTCTGAAAGGCAGCATGTCGTTCCTAGTTCTGATACTGTAGATCATGGCTCTGATATAGTCGTTCTTGGTTCTGACACAGTCGTCGTAAGCCAAGGGCAAGTGCTTGAGAAACCCACCGATTTTGCTGACTCTAAGCGCATGCTTACTCAGTTAGCGAATGAACGTCACCAAGTGATGACGGCGGTTTCTGTGGTTTCAGAAGAAAAACAAAGAACAGAAATCATTATTACCGACGTATGGTTTAAACCCCTCAGTGAAAAAGAAATAGAACAATACTGGCAAACAGGGGAGCCATGCGATAAAGCCGGTAGCTATGGGATCCAAGGTTTGGGCGGACGCTTTGTCACCCGAATCGAAGGTAGTTATTACGCCGTTGTCGGCTTACCTTTATTTGAAACGGACCAGCTACTGCAAGAATTCTTATAATTACTAACCTGAGGTGCACCATGAGTGCTGAATTGTTGCTGAACGTGACCCCGAGTGAAACTCGTGTGGCCATGATTGAAGGGGGGGCTCTTCAAGAGATCCATGTCGAACGAGATGCTCGACGCGGTATCGTAGGAAATATCTATAAAGGACGTGTAAGCCGTGTTCTTCCGGGAATGCAGGCGGCTTTTGTGGATATAGGCCTTGAGAAAGCAGCTTTTTTACACGCCTCTGATATTGTTCCACACACTGAATGTGTCGCTGAAAACGAAAAGAAACAATTTCAGGTTCGTGATATTTCAGAGCTTGTCCGTCAAGGGCAAGACATTGTGGTGCAAGTGGTCAAAGATCCTCTTGGAACTAAAGGTGCCCGCCTAACCACGGATATCACTCTACCGTCTCGTTATCTGGTGTTTATGCCGGGCGCAAGTCATGTCGGCGTTTCCCAACGAATCGACAGCGAGTCTGAGCGTAACCGTCTTAAAAAAGTCGTGTCTCGTTACTGTGACGAACACGGTGGCTTCATCATCCGTACTGCGGCTGAAGGCGCTGACTCGAATGAACTTGCACAAGATGCCGCTTTCTTGAAGCGACTTTGGCTAAAGGTTCTTGAGCGTCGTGGTAAACACAAAGCGCGCACTCGCTTGTATGGTGAACTTTGCCTAAGCCAACGTATCTTGCGTGATTTTGTCGGTACTGAGCTGAGTAAGATTCAGGTCGATTCTCGTCTAGAGTATGAAAACCTAAAAGAGTTTACCTCTGAATACGTGCCAGAGCTGACAGACAAGCTTGAGCTGTATGAAGGTGATAAACCTATCTTTGATATGTACGATACCGAGAACGAAATTCAGCGTTCATTGGATCGTAAAGTCGAATTAAAGTCTGGTGGATATTTGATTATTGACCAAACTGAAGCGATGACCACGGTTGATATCAACACTGGCGCGTTTGTTGGTCGCCGTAATCTAGAAGAGACGATTTTCAACACCAATGTAGAAGCGACTCAAGCGATTGCTCGTCAGCTGCGTCTACGTAACTTAGGTGGCATCATCATTATCGACTTTATTGATATGTTGTCTGAGGAACATCGTAAGCGAGTACTAACTTCTTTAGAGGCTGCGCTCGACAAAGACCGTGTGAAAACCAATATTAATGGCTTCACGCAGCTTGGGTTGGTTGAGATGACTCGTAAACGTACTCGTGAAAGTATTGAGCATATCCTATGTTCGAGCTGTCCTGCTTGTGAAGGCCGCGGCAGTGTGAAGACAGTTGAAACCGTTTGTTATGAAATTCTTCGAGAGATCACGCGAGTGAATCGTGCGTACGACGCCGATAAATTTGTGGTCTATGCGGCAGCTGCCGTAGCTGAGGCGTTAGAGGGCGATGAATCTCATGCGCTTGCGGAGCTTGAAGTCTTTATTGGTAAGCAAGTTAAAATCCAGGCTGAGCCTCTGTACATACAAGAGCAGTTTGATGTTGTTATGATGTAATGGAAATTTTGTGAGCTCAAGCGTTACTCTGATTCTACGTGCATGTTTATGGTTAGTGGTTACTCTCTTAGTAACGCTAGCCATTGCCGTTACTACACTGCGTGTAGCCTTGCCCAATTTAAACAAGTATCAATCTGAAATTGAGCTTTGGGTAAACCAACACTCCGGTTTTGATTTTTCGATTCAAGATGTGGGCGGTTTTTGGCGTAACACTCACCCCTCTATTGCTCTGCAAGGCGTTAAAGCTAGCCTCCCCAATGCAGAAGATGTGACCTTCTCTGTTGAGCGTGTTGAAGTCGAGTTTGACTTGATTCAATCGCTCGTGCAGATGCGCCCGGTTGTGGCCGATCTAGTCATGAATCAAATGTATCTTGATATCCGCTCAATTGATCTGTTTGCCGGACAAAATGGCAAAGACGAACCTACAGATCCCGAGTCTTCCAAGCGAGTGATACAAGAGCTCGATAATTTACTGCTAAAAACACTCGTCGATGTAACTGCAAAAGATTCTTCTATTCTTTATCACTCTGTTTCGGGTGAAGAACGTCAGCTCGATATAGAAACCTTAAAATGGCAAAATTCAGACAAACATCACCTTGCTGAAGGTGTGGTGAGTATCAAAGATGCCAATCTAAACTCTCTGTCAGTGAGTGCTAACTTTATTGATGGTGGGTCACTGACTGATGTGACTGGTGAGTTTTATGTCAGTGCCGACAGCATTTCTGTTAAGCCATGGCTTACGCATTATATGCAGGCGGAATCCGGCATTGAAACGGGTACTGTGAGCTTGAATAGCTGGCTTACGCTGCGAAATAGCAAGCCAGTGAGCGCTTATGTTGAGGTTTTACCCTCAGAACTGGCGTGGAACGAAGATGGCGAGCATGACCTCATGCTTGAGTCCGGTGTCTTTAAGTTGTCGCCGACTGATGATGGTTGGCAAGTAAATGGTCACTCACTAAACCTTAGAACGGATGACACACCTTGGCCGGAACTCGACGTAGCGTTCAAGTGGAATCAAGGTCCATGGCAACTCAACATTTCTGAGCTGGATATTGCGACTATTACTCCGTTGATTAAGCTGCTGCCTGACTCTGAACAATCAACCAAAATGATTAACGTATTGGCGCCGGGCGGCTCTGTTTCTGATATCCGTGTTTCCATGGGTTCGGGAATTGACAGTTTACGTTATTCAGCCAGTTTTTCTGATCTTGCTATCGAGCAGTGGGAACTCGTCCCTGGCTTTAGCCAAGTGTCTGGTAGTGTGTTTGGTTCGGCCTCGGAAGCGAAAGCTAGCCTGCATGTTATTGACGATGTGTTCCCTTATGGTGACGTATTCCAAGCGCCTTTGAATATCAAACAAGGTCAGGTTGATATTGTTTGGCAGCAAGATGAAAACGGCTGGAAGCTGTGGTCAGACAAAATCACAGCTGCCACGCCCGATTTACAAGTACTAGGCGCATTCCGCTTAGACTTCCCAAAAGATGCGAGCCCGTTTTTATCGTTCTACGGCGAAGCGGACGCTTACAATGTCGGTGAAACATGGCGCTACTTACCTACACTGGCTCTTGGGCAAGATCTAACAGACTACCTTTCAACTGCGATTCAAGCCGGTAAAGCGGATACCGTAAAACTGCTGTGGCATGGTGATTTGTCTCAATATCCATACACTAACCACGATGGTATTTTCCAGGTTTGGGTTGGCTTAGAAGATGCGAAATTCAGCTTTGATACCGCGTGGCCACTGATTACTGATCTTCAGCTTGATCTGTTGTTTGAAAATGATGCGATGCATCTGGATTCTCGCTCAGCTCAACTGATGGATGTGACGGCAGATCGAATCACAGGACGCATTCCTTATTTAGGGGAAGGCGGCCATATTGAAATTGAAGCTAAAGCGACGGCGTCTGGCAACGCAGTACGCGATTACATGACGTCTTCGCCACTGGTGGGCTCGGTAGGCGCAGCCTTAACCGCACTTCAAGTGAGTGGTGATGTCTCTTCTGAGTTCCAGCTGAATATTCCGTTTGATTCTGAAAAAGAAGCAAGAGCATGGGGTTACGCCGACTTAAGTGGCAACCATGTTGAGATTGAAGCGCCGCCAATGGTGCTCGAGAACACCACGGGTCGAATTGAATTTGATAATGACGTAGTGACGGCAAATGGCCTCGCTGCGGATCTGCTTAACCAAGGTATCTCGCTTGATTTTAAGGGCCTTAATGATGGTCCTGGCTATGCAGTTGATATTGATGTGTTAGGTGATTGGGACGTCAAGCCTCTAGAACCTTACATCGGTGAGCAATGGTTAAGCCGCTTATCAGGTCATGCGCAATGGCAAAGCCAGATTGATATCCAGCTGAATGATATCGGCTTTACCTACCAACTAGACTTACAGTCAGACCTAAAATACTTGGCGAGTGATTACCCATATCCATTGGCGAAAAAATCACTAGAAAGTGGTTCTGCAAGGCTACAGGCATCGGGTAACCAAGAGACGATTACCGCGCGCCTGCAATTGCCAAACACCAAGTACCAAGCTGAGATTGATATCACAGGCGACGTGCCTGAGTTAACGGCGACCAACTTAGTGCTTGGTCGCGGTGGCTACAAAATTAGCCCGGTGGTGGGCCATCACGCACTGATTCGTACAGACAAATTCAATGCCGATGATTGGTTATCGGTTGTAATGGAACCGGTAAAGCCTTCAACGGCTGTACTTAGTCAAATGAACACGCCAACCATACCTGCGCCAAGCCGTATTACCTTTGAGAGTAAAGAGCTGATCTTGGGTGGTATCTCTTGGAATGACGTCGATTTTAGTGCTCGTAAGAACAAACAGGCGTGGCAAATGGAAGTGTCTAGCCAAGAGCTAGAAGGGGATATTAACTACCTGCCTCCTTATGATTTGACAGTTTCACTGGATCGTCTGCATCTGTTTGTTCCTGAGTGGAGTGATAAGAACAACCAAGATCAGCAACTGCTGCAACGTAAAGAACAAGCTGCGCCATTGATATCCAAATTGGATAGAGAGATCCACGATGCGATGCCAAACCTGACCCTGACGCTGAACGACTTTTGGCTGCAAGGCTACAAGGTGGGTAAGGTCGATGTTGAAATGACGAGGAACGAAGATCGTATCGAGTGGAACAAAATCCAGGTGCGAAGCGGCGGTAACAAAGCGGATGTGAGTGGCTGGTGGGAACTGCAAGGTGACAAGAGTCATTCATCGTTAACCGTTGATGTTGAAGGTGAAAACAACAGCGAGCTCATGGAGCGCTTTGGTATTACTTCCGGGATTCAAAAAGCGCCATTCGCGTTGGAAGGTCAACTAAATTGGGATGGTTCGCCTTGGGGAATCAAAATGGATACCCTTGATGGCAACGTTAAAACCAAGTTTGGTAAAGGCATTATCTCGGATGTGAGCGGCGCAGCTCGATTACTTGGCCTGTTTAGCCTAGATTCGATCATCCGTAAGATGCAGCTCGATTTCTCAGATGTGTTTGATAAAGGTATGGCCTTCAACAGCATCACCGGAACGGGCGAGATTCAAAATGGTATCTTCCTGACCAATGATCTGAACATGGATGCGGTCGCAGGTGAGATGAAAATCAAAGGTATCGCTAACCTCAACACGCGTCAGGTTGATGCTGAGGTGAACTTTACCCCAGATATTACCTCGGGTATTCCCGTATTAACGGCCTTTGCGGTAACCCCTCAAACGGCGCTGTACGTATTGGCGGTGACCACGGTTATCTCGCCAGTTGTGGAAGTCTTTACCCAAGTAAATTATTCGGTGAAAGGACCATTGGATTCACCAACGGTGAGCGAACTTTCTCGTAGCTCTGGCGAGTTTCAGCTGCCAGAGAAGCTGAGAAAATTAGCCGAATAGGCCTTAAATTAGCCGAAAAGACCTTATGCCCGAGTCAGCGAATATACGGTGAAATGCTGATTTCTGAATCATAATGAATGGAGGAGCGATACACATGGATTGTGTTGGGTTGATTCAAATGACATCTGGCCCCAGCCCTGAATTGAACTTTGAGTACCTTGCTCAAGAAGTTGCAAAGTGCAAAGAGTTGGGGGCTAAGTGGGTTGTTTGCCCTGAAAACGCGTTAGTTTTTGGCAGTAAAGCCGACTATCACCAGTGTGCTGAGCCTTTTAATGATGGCCCACTGCAAAAGAAAATCTCTGAGCTAGCAAAGCTTCACAGAATTTGGATCGTCATTGGCAGTATGCCGATAAGCACAACTAACGGAGTGACGACCACCACCTTGGTGATTGATGATTTTGGTTGCCTCGTTGCTCATTACGACAAGCTACACATGTTTGATGTGGATGTCGCTGACGCCCATAAGTGCTATCGAGAGTCGGATATTTTCACTCCGGGCAACCAAGTTGTGACAGCGGAAACGCCTTTTGGTCGCTTAGGTTTGAGTATTTGTTATGATGTGCGCTTTCCACACTTGTATTCAGAGTTACGTAAGCAAGGGGCACAAATCATTGTGGTGCCTGCGGCTTTTACAGCGGTAACGGGTCAAGCGCACTGGGAAGTACTATTAAGATGCCGCGCGGTTGAAACACAGTCGTGGATTGTCGCGGTAGGTCAAGGCGGAAAACACCCTTGCCAAAGAGAAACATGGGGACACTCAATGGTGGTTGATCCATGGGGACGAGTGGTCGCACAGTTAGACCAAGATCCTAAAAGTATGGTGGTTGAGATAGACACATCCAGTTGCGAGTCCATTAGGCAAAATATGCCCATCGCGCAACACTCTCGATTTACCAATCAATTTTAATTACAAACAAGAGCCATCTATGAGCATTAATCAAATTGAAGAAGCGCTACTGAACCCGACAGGGCTTACGGAGCAAAATATCGCAGATACATTGGCGAGTATTGCTACCCGCCAAATTGATTATGCTGATATCTACTTTCAGTCAAGCTGGCACGAATCTTTAGTGCTAGAAGACAGCATTATTAAAGACGGCTCTTTCAATATCGATTGCGGTGTTGGCGTTCGTGCAGTATCTGGTGAAAAGACTGGTTTTGCTTACTCTGACCAAATCCAATTGGATGGTCTTAAGCAGAGCGCAATTGCGGCTCGTGGTATTGCTAAACAAGGTCAAAACGGCAAGGTTCAAGCGTTCAAACGCAACTCTAATCAAGCTTACTATGATGCAGTTAACCCGCTTGCGAGTTGGGAAAAACAGCAGAAAACAGAATTACTAAAATCATTAGATGCTTACATTCGCACTAAAGAGCCGATGGTGACTGAAGTATCGGTGAGTTTAAGTGGTGTGCATGAGCAGATGCTGGTTGCTGCGACTGATGGCACTTACGCTGGTGATATTCGTCCGCTGGTTCGCTTGTCTATTAGCGTACTTGCACAGAAGGGTGATCGTCGTGAGCGTGGTAGCGCTGGTGGTGGTGGCCGTTTTGGTTACGACTTCTTCTTAAGTGATGACAAAGGCACTCAAGTTGCTTACCAATTTGCGGATGAAGCGATTCGCCAAGCATTAGTTAACCTTGAAGCGGTTGCAGCGCCTGCTGGTGCCATGCCTGTGGTTCTTGGTTCTGGTTGGCCGGGCGTTCTGCTGCATGAAGCGGTAGGCCACGGTTTAGAAGGCGACTTCAACCGTAAAGAGTCGTCAGTATTCTCTGGCAAAGTTGGTGAGCAAGTAACTTCAAGCCTATGTACGATTGTCGATGACGGTACATTAACGGATCTACGCGGTTCATTGAACGTCGATGATGAAGGTGTTAACGGTCAGTACAATACGTTAATCGAAAACGGCATCCTAAAAGGTTACATGCAAGATAAGCTGAACGCTCGTCTAATGGGTGTAGCACCGACAGGTAATGGTCGTCGTGAGTCATACGCGCATCTTCCAATGCCACGTATGACGAATACATACATGCTACCGGGCGAACACACACCGGAAGAGATCATCGCGACGGTTGAGAAAGGTATCTACGCACCGAACTTCGGTGGCGGTCAGGTCGATATCACATCAGGTAAGTTCGTATTCTCAGCGTCTGAAGCGTACATGATTGAAAACGGTAAGATCACTCACCCAGTGAAAGGCGCGACGCTAATCGGTTCTGGTATCGAAGCGATGCAGCAGGTGTCTATGGTGGGTAACGACCTAAGCATCGACCGTGGTGTGGGTGTGTGTGGTAAGGCTGGTCAAAGTGTGCCAGTGGGTGTTGGTCAACCAACATTGAAACTAGACTCGCTAACCGTTGGTGGTACTGAGTAATTCAGACTAACCTCTGCCGACTTACTTCAAAATATTAAATTGAAAAGCGCCTCCAATGTGAGGCGCTTTTTGTTTTTAGATTACTGATTCAGTGAGCGTATAGAGTCACTACATGTTCTCTTCCGCAAACTCAGCTAGTCGGCTACGCACCACACCATTGAGGTGGATGTTGGCACTGCCTTCGAAGTTTTTAAAACGCTCAACCATGTAGGTTAAGCCTGAAGTCACAGGGGTTAGGTAAGAAGAATCTATCTGCGCTAAGTTACCTGAGCAGACGATCTTAGTACCTTCACCACAACGGGTGATGATGGTTTTTATCTGTGAAGCGGTGAGGTTCTGACACTCATCCAAAAGCACAAAGGCATTTTGAATCGAGCGGCCACGCATGAAGTTGATTGATTTGAACTGGATATTGGCTTTGTCACAGATGTACTTCATCGAGCCTTCTGTGCAGTGGTCGTTCTTGTGCAGCGCTTCCAGTGTATCGGTCACTGCGGCTAACCAAGGCAACATTTTCTCTTCCTCTGTACCCGGAAGGAAACCTATCGACTCACCAATATCAGGGGTGTTGCGGGTTACGATGATCTTATCGAATTGCTTACGTTCAATGGTTTGTTCAAGTGCAGCAGCCATAGCAAGCAGTGTCTTACCACTACCTGCGGCGCCAGTGAGAATCACAAGATCAATATCAGGGTCGAGCAGCGCATCAATCGCCATGCCTTGATAGACGTTCTTTGGTGTGATGTCCCATGCTCTGCGATTCATCAATCTTTCGCGGCTGAGGTCTCTCAGGGTAATGCTTTCCGGCTCAATCTCCTCGACTCGAGCGGCAAAGTCACTTTCTTCGTCAATCACATATTGGTTGAGGAAGGTTGGCTCGAACGGCGCTCTTGCTAAGGTGTGCAGCGTCTTGCCGCCTAAACTTCTGCTCTCGACATTATCGATACCATCCCAAAATGAGCCTTCCAGTTGTTGGAAGCCTTTGGTGAGGTATTGGATATCATCAATCAGTTGGTCAGTTTGATAGTCTTCAACAAAACGTACACCGGCGCCTTTTGCTCGTAAACGCATATTGATGTCTTTGGTGATGAGAACCACTTCGCGTGGTGCGCGTTTATTTTGAAGATAGAGGACAGCGTTGAGGATTCGGTTATCGCCCGCCTTGTCATCGGCAAAGGCTTTGATGCTTTCTTGAAGTTCGTAGTCAGCGAGTATTGAAATACTGCCAGATGCATTTATGTCTTTAGAAAAAGGGATGCCTTCCGATATTTGGTCTGGTGTGGCTTCCCTGAACAGGTCTTCGAGCGTTCGAATCGCAATTCTCGCATCTCGAGCAACGTCTCTTTTACTGTCTTTGATTCTGTCGAGTTCTTCTAGCACTGTCATGGGGATAACGACATCGTGCTCTTGGAAAGAAAATATAGCGAAGGGTTCGTGAAGTAGGATATTGGTGTCTAAAACAAATAGCTTCCGGTTGGTCTCGCCCATAGCATCTCCTTGCCGACGTGCGGCTTGCCTTGCATTCATTGAACGTAGATAAAGCTCATATAAAGATTAGTATCTGATTCTGGTGATAGTCAACTACTCACCTAAACTTCATCTAGAGGAACAGCACCATATCGTTACGAGTGAATATGGTGTATTCGTTTGAGAGCAGCAATCTGCTACCTATAGATTAACCATGAATTTTTGACAGTTTGATTGCACTGGCGAAAACAGAAAAAAAGCATGAAATCATCTCCTTTAGGCGTGACCTAAATCACAGCATCGAGTAAGATTAGCGACCTTTTTCTGCACCATTTTCTCGAGATATTTATTATTGAGAGCGCACTTAAAAAGTGGCTGCAAACTAGACATTTTTGGCTATATTTTTAGTTCAGGAGCGATAATGTTCTTGTTTAAAACTGCAGTTAAGAAGACCAAATTCCAACTATAAGATTGAGGTAGTCGATTCATGACATTTGCTTTGGGGCAACGCTGGATAAGCGATACGGAGAGCGATTTAGGTTTAGGTACCGTTGTAGCAATGGATGCTCGCACAGTGACACTAATGTTTGCAGCGTCAGAAGAAAACCGTGTTTATGCACGTACTGATGCTCCCGTAACCCGAGTAACGTTTAATGTAGGCGATGTCATCGAATGCCAAGAAGGTTGGTCTCTGTCTGTCGAAGAAGTTATCGAAGACAAAGGGCTGCTAACCTACTTAGGTACTCGCGAAGATACCCAAGAAACAGAAGTCACTCTGCGTGAAATCTTCTTAAGCAACCAGATCCGCTTTAACAAGCCACAAGATAAGCTATACGCAGGTCAAATCGACCGTATGGATAACTTTGTGTTGCGTTACCGTGCGCTAAGCAACCAGTACCAACAACACAAGAGCCCGATGCGTGGCTTGTGTGGTATGCGTGCTGGCTTGATCCCTCATCAGCTATACATCGCTCATGAAGTGGGTCGTCGTCACGCTCCGCGCGTTTTACTGGCTGATGAAGTGGGTCTAGGTAAAACCATCGAAGCGGGCATGATCATCCACCAACAGGTGCTGTCTGGCCGTGCTGAACGCATTCTGATTGTGGTTCCTGAAACTCTACAACACCAATGGTTAGTAGAGATGATGCGCCGTTTCAACCTGCATTTTTCTATCTTCGATGAAGAGCGTTGTATTGAAGCGTTTGCTGAATCAGACAACCCGTTTGATACCCAGCAGTACGTTCTGTGTTCTTTGGACTTCCTACGTAAGAGCCGTAAACGCTACGAGCAAGCACTTGAAGGCGAGTGGGACTTGTTGGTTGTCGATGAAGCGCACCACCTTGAGTGGAGCCAAGACAAACCAAGCCGTGAATACCAAGTGGTTGAAGGCTTAGCGGAAAATACGTCTGGTGTGCTACTACTAACAGCAACGCCTGAACAGCTTGGTCGTGAGAGCCACTTTGCACGTCTGCGTCTGCTTGATCCTGATCGCTTCTACGATTACGAAGCATTCGTTGAAGAAGAAGACCAATACGCACCGGTTGCTGATGCAGTAACGGCTCTGTTCTCTGGAGTGAAGCTTGAAAACAGCGCGAAGAACCAGATTACGGAACTGCTTTCTGAGCAAGATGTTGAGCCTCTGTTCCGTGTGATTGAAGGTGATAGCAGCGAAGAAGAGCAAGCGTTAGCTCGCCAAGAACTGATTGATAACCTTATGGATCGCCATGGTACCGGCCGTGTTCTTTTCAGAAACACACGTGCTGCAATCAAAGGCTTCCCTAAGCGTAATGTAAACCTACTGCCGATGGAGATTCCAACGCAGTACACAACCTCAATGCGTGTATCTGGCATGATCGGTGGCAAAATGGCTCCCGAAGCTCGTGCAATGAAGATGCTGTATCCAGAAGAGATCTTCCAAGAGTTTGAAGGTGAAGATTCAAGCTGGTGGCAGTTCGACTCACGCGTTAACTGGTTGATTGAAAAGATCCAAGACAAGCGCAGCGAGAAAATCCTAGTGATCGCCTCTCGTGCAAGTACGGCTCTTCAATTAGAGCAAGCACTGCGTGAGCGTGAAGGTGTGCGTGCAACCGTATTTCACGAAGGCATGTCGATTCTAGAGCGTGATAAAGCTGCGGCTTACTTTGCTCAAGAAGAGGGCGGCGCTCAGGTTCTTATCTGTAGTGAAATCGGCTCTGAAGGTCGTAACTTCCAGTTCGCTAACCAACTTGTGATGTTCGATCTTCCATTCAACCCAGACTTGCTTGAGCAACGTATTGGCCGTTTGGACCGTATCGGTCAGCTGCGTGATATCGACATTCATGTTCCTTACCTAAAAGGCACATCACAGGCGATCCTTGCGCGTTGGTTCGATGAAGGTCTGAATGCATTTGCGGAAACTTGTCCAACGGGTCGCACGGTTTACGATAAGTACTCAGATGTTCTTATCGAGATGCTGGCTTCTGGTAACACTGAGCAACTTGATGAAGTGATTGAAGAGTCTGCCAAGCTAAATCAAAGCCTGAAATCAGATCTAGAAAAAGGCCGTGATCGCCTATTAGAAATGCACTCAAACGGCGGCGACAAAGCGCATGAAATTGCAGAGAAGATTGCCTCGACTGACGGCGACACTAACCTAGTAACGTTTGCACTAAGCCTGTTCGATACGATTGGCTTGAACCAAGACGACAAGGGTGAGAATGCTCTGGTTGTAACGCCGTCTGAGCACATGATGGTGCCAAGCTACCCAGGCTTACCATACGAAGGCGCAACCATCACGTTTGATCGTGATACTGCGCTTTCTCGTGAAGACATGAACTTCATTAGCTGGGAACACCCAATGATTCAGGGCGGTATCGATCTGCTACTGAGTGAAGGTGTTGGTGCATCAGCGGTATCACTACTGAAAAACAAAGCGCTGCCAGTGGGTACTATCCTGCTTGAGCTGGTTTACCTTGTGGATGCGCAAGCGCCGAAACGCAGCGGTATCAGCCAGTTCTTGCCTAAGACGCCAATTCGTTTGATGATGGATGGCCGTGGTAATGACTTATCAGCTCAGGTTGAGTTCGACAGCTTTAACCGTCAATTAAGCCCTGTAAACCGTCACCTAGCGAGCAAGCTAGTTAACTCGGTACAAGGTGAAATTCACAAGCTAATCGAAGCGGGTGAGACGCACGTACTTCCTAAAGTGGAAGAAGTGCGTGAACAAGCTCAACGAGATATGCAGACTAACCTGAACGGTGAATTAGAGCGTCTACAAGCGCTTAAAGCCGTGAATCCTAATATTCGTGATGAAGAGCTAGAGGTAATCGAAGCTCAAATCAATGAACTGACCGGTTACATCAGCAAAGCTCAGGTTCAGCTAGATTCATTACGCTTGATTGTGGTTTCTCACAACTAGTTTTGAATTAGCGAAATGCTTCAACGAAATAAGGCCTTCATTATGAAGGCCTTATTTGTATCTGTAGCTTAATTAACAATTCAAGTAGCTGGTTACATTAACCACTTCCACCAAACAAATACCGCTAGGAAACCAAATAGGTAAACAAGACCTGCTACAGACAACCATTTTAGTTTGCTGCCAATGGCTAGCGCTTCTGGAAGCTTAGCTTTGTTGACCAAGATGAAATTAAGCAGAGCGAAGAATGGCGTTGTTGCAAACGCGAGTACCATTGCGAAATCGAGCATAGGCATCAGTGCTGCGCTAAAGAACATCACAATCGCGAGTGCCGCGATAGAGACAATGATTATCCAGCCTTGCAGCATTCTTGGGCTTGAATCTTTTTTGAATAATAGACGTTGTGATTCAGCAAGCACGCGTGAGTAGCCATCGATAACGGTAATGGTGCTACCAAAGATACAGAAGAAAGCGATAAGAGCGATTAACGGGCGAGACCATTCACCAATTGTCGAAGCGTAGATGCCGACCAATTGATGAGTAAAGCCAACACCGGAGCGAGACAGTTCAACTCCCGAACCGTGAAGTACTAGCGCGCCTAACGCAACGAATACTAAAGCAAGCAGCGCCGTACCAATGTAGCCAACGTTAAAGTCGAACAGCGCTGATTGTGCGGTCACTTCCTGCTTCTCTTTTTGGCTTTTTAGCCACATAGAGGTGATGCTTGATATTTCGATAGGCGCAGGCATCCAACCCATGGTCACCACGATAAAACCAATAGCAGCCAATGACCAAGGCGACGGTGGAACAAAAGCAGCATCAGGTTCGACTGGAGAGCCGATAGCAATGGCGACTGCAGCTAAGGTTGTGATGGTTAAGATCGCCATGATCGCTTTAGATAGTGTATCTAGAGCACGATAATGGCCAGCAAACAGAATGATCAAACAGGTCGCTAAAACGATCATGCACAAGGTGCTAGTGGCTAAATCGAAAGGAACAAAGTAACTGAGTAGGCTTGCACTGAATAATAGCAGGGCAGCGGTATTCACGACCGCAGATATGGCACTCAAGATCGAAAAGATCACAAGGTATGGGCGGCCTAGGTTAGAGTAACCTTCCACCAAGCTTTGACCCGTTCCTAGCGTGTATTGGATGCCGGCTCTGAAGAATGGATATTTAAATACGTTAACGAGGATAATGAGAGCGGCAAGCTGCCAACCATAAATCGCACCCGCCTTGGTTGAGGCGACTAAGTGAGAACCACCTACAGCCGCTGCGGCCATCATAATGCCTGGGCCAAGAGACTTAATTAAACTTGATAGGGGAGCTGAGGTTGGTGTTTTTGTGTTGGTGGTTTTAACCGTACTGTCCATCGTTTTTCCTTTGATGCTGACTTCTTATTATCTGTTACCCTATCAATACCATGTTTTGTAAAGCCGTCAACTTTTATGTACGAAAATATTGAAAATTGTATTTATTTATAAACGAATCAACCGTGAATTATTTGTTCACTAGCAATTAAGAGGCTTCAATGGCGTTAGAACAGTACACACCACCACGTGAACCGTGGATTGATATTGTGTATCAAGATGACGATATTCTTGTGGTGAATAAACCTGCTGGCTTACTTTCAGTTCCTGGGAGGTTACCAGAGCATTACGACAGTATGTGGAGTCGCCTAGTCGTGGATTTTTCAGATATTCAGGTGGTGCATCGCTTGGATATGTCGACATCAGGCTTGATGCTGCTCGCTAAACACAAACAAGCTGAGCGTCATTTGAAGAAGCAGTTTCAATATCGACTGACACACAAACTCTATTACGCGCGAGTATGGGGCCGATTGGAAAAAGCAGAAGGTTTGATTGATCTGCCACTCATTTGTGATTGGCCAAATCGACCGAGACAAAAAGTGTGCTTCGAGGATGGAAAACCCTCTCAGACTCGTTATATCGTCGAACAACAAGAGCCTCAAACCACACTGTTGAAGTTACTTCCTATTACGGGTCGTTCCCATCAGTTACGCGTGCACTGCATGGCGCTAGGGAATCCAATTGTAGGCGACGAGTTTTACGCAACATCAGAAGCATTTGAATACAGTGATAGGTTGGCTTTGCATGCGTGTGAGCTGAGCTTTTATCATCCAGCGAATAATCAATTGTTTAAAGCCTTTGTTCCCTGTGACTTTTATCCTCAAGCATCCCCACAAATCGAACAGCACTTTGAAATTGCGCTTGAGCTTCCAGACTACAGTAAGCTAAAAGCTTAGAATGGACTGATTCATAGATCTAACCAAGGAAGAAGAATGCCAACGCTGAATGTTGTGTTTCTCGATAGAGCGACTATCCCATCTCAAATTCATTTAAAGCCTCTGAGCTTTGAGCATGAATGGGTAGAGTATGATTTCACAGCTCCTGAGCAAGTATCAGAGCGAGTTGAAGAAGCTGATGTGGTGATCACTAACAAGGTAGTGCTCAATGAGTCGAATCTCGCTGGTGCGAAAAAACTCAAGTTGATCGCGGTTTCAGCGACCGGTGTCAATAATGTCGATGTGGAATACTGCAAATCTAAAAACATTGCAGTGACAAACGTGCAAGGCTATGCGATTCAATCGGTTCCTGAACATGTCATCGCAATGCTGTTTGCACTTAAACGAAACCTTGTTGGTTATCATAAAGACATTGAGGCGGGCGAGTGGCAAAAGGACAAGCAGTTCTGCTTCTTTACTCATCAGATTCAAGATGTGGCTGGCAGCACACTGGGGTTGATGGGGAGTGGCAGCTTAGGTCAAGCCAACGCAATGTTAGCCAAAGCGATTGGTATGAAGGTGATGTTTGCCGAGCGAAAAGGAGCAGAGTCTTGTCGAGAAGGGTATCTACCTTTTGATACGGTATTGAAGCAAGCGGATGCGATCAGTCTACATTGCCCATTGACTGATGCGACCCAAAATCTGATTTCAGAGCGAGAGCTCACAATGATGAAATCGAGCGCGGTATTAATTAATGCCGGGCGCGGAGGTCTAGTAGATGAACAAGCCCTAGTTGAGGCTTTGAAAAAACATGAGATTGCAGGCGCAGGTATGGATGTGTTTACACAAGAGCCAGCCGACAACTCAAATCCACTATTGGCTAATAGCCACTTACCGAACTTATTACTCACTCCACATGTGGCGTGGGGCAGCGACAGCTCGATTCAAAAACTGTCTGATATCTTAATCGATAATATTGATGGGTTTGTTGAGGGTAATCCGCAGAACTTAGTGAGTTGATTAAAGAATTAAATGGTGCGAACGCAAAACAAAAAAGGTTGGCCTGTAGGCCAACCTTTTTAGATTGTGTGTCGATTAAATGACTTAACCTTGCGGTTTAACCACCAATACATTGATTGGTGAGTTCTGTACTACTTTGCTTGCAACCGAGCCAAGTACCACTTTGTCGATTTTTGAACGCTTATGGCTAGGCATCACGATAAGGTCGGCGCCAAGCTTTTCTGCGTAATCAAGAATCGTCGCGTAGGTTTTACCCTCAGCAACATGAACTTTGTAAACCACTTCATCGTCGATGTGTTTGTCGGCAAACTCTTTGAGCTGATTTTTAACATCAAGCTTCATTTGGTTCGCTGCATCTTTCGGGAAGTAAGACGCCACCATCGACATGTGAATGCCTGGTAGTACGTTCAGAATGTGGATTTCAGCATTGCTGTGTTTTGCGTGCCATACCGCCAGTTCGACTGCCTTATCAGAAAAGCCTTTGTCATTAAGATCAACAGGAACAAGGATTTGTTTATACATGTATTCGTCTCTTTTTAATCAGCGCTAAGCTTTCACTTAGCACTGTAATTATCCTTTCCATGTAATAAAGCCAAATAGCGCTAAGCACTACTCAGCCTTATCCATTACGCGCTAATCTCATCCTTACGAGCACGTCTTCTTTGGTTCATCGCTAAACCAATCAAAATGATCAGAGCTGGTAAGAATACCCACTCTTTCATTGGTCGATCTGCATCTTGGATAACGGATTTGATTTCCCAATCGAAATCAATACCAGCCGCTTCTGCTGGGCTACCGAACTCAACCATATCAACAATCATCTTGCCTTCTGATTCAGTCAGCATTAGACCCATAGAGGCAATACGATCTTCACTTGAGGTCGCAGAATCTTCAAACGGCAGGCGAACTGTCTTTTCAGAATAGTCACCTTCTAAGTTTTCGCCACCCACTCTAAGTTCAAGTGATTGTCCCACATCCAGCTTTTCCGTGATTTGAGCAATCTCAACTCCAGGTGAAAGAACTTTCTCTGGGTAAATCATGTCCCACCAGAAGCCAGGGCGGAAGAAAGTGAAGGTTAATGCAATAAGCAGCACCGTTTCCCACCACTTGTTCTTGGTGAACCACCAACCTTGTGTTGCAGCTGCGAAGATAAGCACCGCAGTCACAGATGAGAAAATCGTTAGTGCTAAGTGCCACCAAGAATCAATGCCCATCAGTAGTAGTTGAGTATTGAAGATGAACATGAAAGGTAGAATTGCGGTACGGATATCATAGGTGAAGCCTTGGATACCAGTACGAATCGGATCTGATTTCGCAATTGCCGCTGCTGCAAACGCCGCGAGACCTACCGGAGGTGTATCATCCGCAAGAATACCGAAGTAGAACACAAATAAGTGAACCGCAATCAGTGGAATGATCAAGCCGTGCGCTGCGCCTAGGGTCACGATTACCGGAGCCATCAGCGTTGATACAACGATGTAGTTCGCCGTTGTTGGCAAGCCCATACCTAAGATCAAGCTGATTACTGCAGTGAATAGCAACATAAGAATGATGCTACCGCCTGAGATAAACTCAACGAAGTCCGTCATTACTAGACCGATACCCGTTAGAGTCACCACGCCTACAACCGTACCTGCAGCCGCTGTCGCGACACCGATACCAATCATGTTACGTGCGCCTGAAACCAAGCTCTCTGCGAGATCAACGAAGCCAGCTTTAGTTTGCTCTGCAAGATCGTCTGATTTGTTCATCAGAGTCATTAACGGACGCTGAGTGATCAGAATGAAGATCATGAACACGGTCGCCCAGAATGCCGACAGACCTGGAGAGAAACGTTCAACTGTTAAACACCAAACAAGCACCACGATAGGCAATAGGAAGTGCAGGCCAGACTTAATTGTTGGACCTGGATCCGGAACTTCTTTGAGATCCGCATCGATTTCCATGCCGCCTTCAGATGCGTATTTTGCTGATACACGAACCAGAGCGACATAAGCGACTAATAGAGCCACCGTTACGATTGGTGTTGCAGCATCGCCAAAGACATCTTTCGTCCAACCGACACCGTAGTAAACTGCGGCACTGATAACACACAGACCTAAAATGGTACCCGTGAAAGACAGTAAGCTTTGTACGATAGTTGGTGTGTGGCGACGAGGTAGGCCAGTCATACCTGCTTTACATGCTTCTAGATGAACAATGTAAATCAGAGCGATGTAAGAGATCAGAGCGGGCAGTAGCGCGGCTTTGATTACTTCTACATACGAAATGCCCACATACTCAACCATCAAGAAGGCTGCTGCACCCATGATAGGTGGTGTTAATTGACCATTGGTTGAAGCCGCGACTTCTACTGCGCCTGCTTTAGTGCCCGGGAAACCAACACGCTTCATTAGCGGGATAGTAAAGGTACCCGTGGTTACCACGTTCGCGATAGATGAACCTGATACCAAACCAGACAGACCTGATGCGACAACGGCTGCTTTCGCTGGGCCGCCTTTCATGTGACCAAGCAGTGAGAATGCAACTTTAATAAAGTAAGCACCGGCGCCAGCACGTTCTAGCATTGCACCAAACAGTACAAACAAGAATACGAATGACGTTGATACGCCAAGTGCCACACCGAATACACCTTCAGTTGTTAGCCACAGATGCGACATTGCCTTGTTCAGGCTCGCACCTTTGTGGGCAATAACGTCCGGCATGTGAGGGCCGCCAAAGGTATAAAGTAGGAATACTGCTGCCACAACCATAAGAGGTGGACCCAAAGCGCGTCGTGTTGCTTCAAGCAGTAAAACCATACCGAATACAGCCGCAACAATATCGAATGTTGTTGGTGCGCCCGATCGCTCAGCAAGTTCAGTGTAGAAAATATAGATATAAGAAGCTGAAAAACTACCTACAAGCGCTAATACCCAGTCGACTGCCGGGATATGGTCCCGCGGCGAGTTCTTCATAGCTGGATAAGCGGTAAATGCTAGGAAAATAGCAAAGGTAAGGTGAATTGCTCGAGCTTCGGTATCGTTTAAAATTCCGAAGTTAAAAATGAACGGCAGCGGAGATGCATACCAAAGTTGGAACAGTGACCAACATAGAGGCACAAACCATAAAATACGGCCTTGGATACCACGAGGGCTACGCGCACCAGTATCTGATTGTGCCACCATTTCTTGCACATCTGGAGACGGTGATGTTGTCTGCGTCATGTACTTTATCCTTATTATTGATGGTCTGCCTTTTCTTACGAACAACCAAACGTTATTTATTTCCTATCTAGTGTAGTGAATGGATAGGGAAATGCGTTTTTTGTTCGTCTTTGTCTTAGGCTTGATACGAAGGTAAGTCCTCCAAATTGGAGAAACTTAAAGGGCTGTTCTTTTCACTTAAATTATTTTTATAAAACGTGAAAAGCCAATAAGGAGGGCTAGCCTCCTTATTGGTGTAGTAGGCTTAAAGTAGAGTTACTTTAGAAGGCCCACTTCTTTGTAGTATTTTGCTGCGCCTGGGTGAAGAGGGATAGAGATACCCGCTTTAACCATGTCTTCTTTTTTCAGGTTAGCAAATGCTGGGTGTAGGCGTTTGAAAGTGTCAAAGTTTTCAAATACTGCCTTAGCAACGTTGTATGCAACTTCTTCAGAAACGTCTGAAGTTGTTACCATAGTAGCTGCAACACCGAAGCTGTTTACGTCAGCGTCAGTACCACGGTACATACCAGCAGGAACTGTGCTGTAAGCGTAGTATGGGTTTTCAGCTACGATCTTGTCGATCTGTGGACCTGTTGCTGAAACCAGTTTTGCATCACAAGACGTTGTTGCTTCTTTGATTGATCCGTTCGGGTGACCAACCATGTAGATGAATGCATCAATCTTGTTATCACAAAGTGCTTGTGAACGCTCAGAACCTTTAAGTTCAGAAGCAAGCTTGAAGCTGTCGTTAGTCCAGCCCATAGCGTCCATTACAACACCCATCGTTGCACGGTCACCAGAACCTGGGTTACCAATGTTTACACGCTTACCTGCTAGGTCAGACACATTGTTGATGCCAGCATCAGTACGAGCGATGATGTTGAACGGTTCTGTATGTAGAGAGAACATCGCGCGAAGTTTCTTGTATTCGCCCTGATCTTTGAACTTACTTGTACCGTTGTAGCCGTGGTATTGCCAGTCCGATTGAACAACACCGAAATCTAGTTCACCAGCACGGATGGTGTTAACGTTGTAGATTGAACCACCAGTAGACTCTACAGAACAACGAATGTTGTGGTCTTTGCGGCCCTTGTTCACTAGCTTACAAATCGCACCACCAGTTGGGTAGTAAACACCCGTAACTGAACCAGTACCAATCGTGATGAACTCTTGAGCGTTAACAGCGCCAGCGCCCATTACAGCAGCTGCAATAGCACCAACTTTAATAAGTTTGGTAAATGCCATGAATTTCCCTTCCTTTATTCATTATTAACCCTGAAACAAGTGTAGTTGCTTCAGGAGTTTCCTATTTGGAAACGGCACCTTTTTCAATCCATGTGATGAAAAAGTGGCTGAATAATATCAAAAATTGGCAGAAAATTACTCGAATGTTAAAAGATATAGCTGAAAAATCTAACAAATGATGTCTGGATCTCGTGTTTGATTTACTGCTGAGTTTTTAAAATCAATAGTTTAGTGTGATTTTGGAAGGGAGGTATGGATATTCGAGGATGTGATTTGGATCACGAAGCGAATAGATGCTCGTGATCCATTAATAAGGCTGATAGTTATGAAACAGAGATCAATTATCCAGCGTATTCAAACAGTTCGCACACTGAATCAAACAGTTGCTTAGTGGTAACCGATAACGTTGGAGTAATGAAGATAGTGTCATCACCTGCGACTACGCCCAGTATACCTTCCGACTTACCTAGTGAGTCTAATAAACGAGCAATCAGCTGCGCCGCACCAGGACCTGTGTGTATCACCACCAATGCATTGTTGTGGTCAATATCTAGTACTAATTCTCGTAAAGAGCTAGAAACGGTCGGAACACCTAGCTCAGCAGGAAGACAGTAAACCATCTCCATTTTTGCGTTACGAGTTCGAACGGCACCAAACTTGGTTAACATACGCGAGACTTTAGACTGGTTGATGCTTTCAAAACCTTCGTGTTTTAGGGCATCAACAATTTCGCCTTGTGAGCCAAAACGTTCTTCTTTTAGTAAGGCTTTAAATGCACGAACTAAGTTGTCTTGCTTTTCTGTATTGCGCATATGTCATTCTTATTCATTAACAAAGATGTTTGCATATTCTCGCATACATATTCAATTTTAGCCAAAACATCCCTGTAATTTGTTAGTCATATCACTGTAAATATTTAATAGAATAATGTGTTATTTGCGACGACTTATTTTGTTATTTCAGTCGATTATCGCCATAATGCGAACTTGCTGTGTAGCACGGTTTTATTGACTTGCGCGAAGTCGCAAAGCTAGCGTTAATTGATTGTAATCACTTTGTGATTAATATAGTTTTTTAACTTAGATTTAGCTCAAGAATTACCCTACAAAGAATCTATAAGAGAAAGCTCTCAAGGAGAATAACAATGAAAGTAGCTGTTATTGGTGCCGCTGGTGGCATCGGTCAAGCCCTAGCCCTACTACTTAAGAACCGCCTACCTGCTGGTTCAGATCTTGCACTTTACGACATCGCTCCGGTAACACCGGGTGTTGCTGCCGATCTTAGCCATATCCCAACGCCTGTTTCGATCAAAGGTTACGCGGGTGAAGATCCAACACCAGCACTAGAAGGTGCGGATGTTGTACTTATTTCAGCGGGTGTTGCTCGTAAGCCTGGTATGGATCGTGCGGATCTTTTCAATGTGAACGCTGGCATTGTTAAGTCTCTTGCAGAGAAAATCGCAGTTACTTGTCCGACTGCTTGTGTTGGTATCATTACTAACCCAGTAAACACAACGGTGCCAATCGCGGCTGAAGTACTGAAGAAAGCGGGCGTTTACGACAAGCGTCGTCTATTCGGTATTACGACTCTTGATGTGATTCGTTCTGAAACGTTCGTTGCTGAACTAAAAGACAAAGATCCAGGCGACATCCGTGTTCCTGTTATCGGTGGTCACTCAGGCGTAACGATTCTTCCTCTACTTTCTCAAGTTGAAGGCGTTGAGTTCACTGATGAAGAAATTGCAGCGCTAACGACTCGCATCCAAAATGCAGGTACTGAAGTAGTAGAAGCTAAAGCTGGCGGCGGCAGTGCGACACTGTCTATGGGTCAAGCGGCTTGTCGTTTCGGTCTTGCACTAGTTAAAGCACTTCAAGGTGAAGAAAACGTGATTGAATGTGCATACGTTGAAGGTGAAGGCGAGCACGCTCCATTCTTCGCACAGCCAGTTAAACTAGGTAAAGAGGGCGCTGAAGCGATCCTTAGCTACGGTGAGCTAAGTGACTTCGAACGTAACGCTTTAGATAGCATGCTTGAAACGCTAAATGGTGACATCGAGATTGGTGTTGAATTCGCTAAATAAGCGAAACGCTATTTAACTCAGACTTAAGCTAATTAATAAGGGCCGGTCATTATGATCGGCTTTTTTGATCCTGAAGTTCAAGCTACTCGTATTTAGCTTTACAATTAATGTGAAGGTAAATGTTATGGCTACTGTTCAGAAGGGTATGAATGTCGAATATTTGGGGCACTTAGGAAAAGTATTGGTAATTGATGAGCAAGAGCAGTACGCGCTAGTAGAGACTTACAACGGGCATGAGCAGTACGCGGTGCCAATGGAAGAGCTTGAAGAGATTGAAGCACAACTGCCGTTATCATTAGAAGCCAGTCGATATTGAATTTGGCTCACCTACAAATATTTGTTGAAAACCAAAAAAAAGAGCCCTGAGGCTCTTTTTGTTATTTATATAGAAGCTAGAAGCTAGAAGCGAGTTGTCTATTAACCTGCTTACTTACTGCGTTTAACAGCTAAGTGTGCGAGCGTGGTTAGCGCTTGCTTATATTCTGAGTCAGGAAGTACAGAAAGTTCAGCGATGGCTTTATCGGCCTCTTCGTAGGCTTTATTTGTTGTGTACTCTAAAGAGCCTGTCTCTTTCATTACAGCCATAATATCGTCAAGACGTTCCATGCCGTTCGCTTTCTCAATCGCTTCACGAATCATGCTTGCTTGTTCAGGAGAGCCATTATGCATTGCGTAAAGTAGAGGCAGTGTTGGTTTGCCTTCGGCTAGATCGTCACCAACGTTTTTACCCATCTCTTTACCATCTGCAGTGTAATCCATCACATCGTCAATCAGTTGGAAAGCGGTGCCTAGGTATTTACCATAGTTCTGCATTGCTGTTTCGATCTCTGGTGATGACTCAGTAAGAATCGCACCGATTTGGGTCGCAGCTTCGAACAAACGAGCAGTCTTAGAGTAGATCACCTGCATGTAGCTTTCTTCTGTGGTGTCTGGGTTATTGCAGTTCATTAATTGTTGAACTTCACCCTCGGCAATCACGTTTACCGCTTCACTCATTAGCTCAAGGATCTTTAAAGATCCTAGCGTTGTCATCATTTGGAATGAGCGTGTGTAGATAAAGTCACCCACCAAAACGCTAGCGGCATTACCAAAAGCGGCATTGGCCGTCGCTTTACCGCGTCTCATGTCTGATTCATCGACAACATCGTCGTGAAGCAGGGTTGCGGTGTGAATAAACTCGATAAAGGCTGCAGAGGTGATATGAGCTTCACCTTGGTAACCAAGTGCGCGGGCAGATAAAAGAGCTAGCAAAGGGCGTAGGCGCTTTCCACCACCGCTAACGATATAAAAACCAAGCTGGTTGATTAAACTTACGTCAGAATTAAGTTGGGCTTGAATTGTTTCATTCACTTTTGCCATATCATTGGCAGTAAGCGTTTGGATAGCTTTAAAATCCATTGTTCATCCGGCTGAAGTTAGACCCTGTAAGGCTTATACGTTGTATTCAATTGTTGAATAATACACTAAAAAACGTTGATTAATACATCGCTAAAGGGCATGATTGCCGCACTTTTCTTTGGCGAACAGGTTTTCGCCAATTTTTTAAAAATATGGCTTGTCATAGCGCCATGATTCCCGTAGAATCTGCGCCCTATTGATTAGTTTAGCGCACACCCGAGTTGTACAATTAACAACCATAGGCTGTGCGGAAAAAGCGGAGTAAAATATGTACGCTGTTTTCCAATCTGGTGGCAAACAACACCGAGTAAGCGAAGGTCAAACACTTCGTTTAGAGAAATTAGACGTTGAAACTGGTGCAACTGTTGAATTTGATAAAGTTCTTCTTGTTGCTAACGGCGAAGAAATCGCTGTTGGTGCACCTCTTGTTGAAGGTGGCAAGGTTACTGCAGAAGTAGTACAACACGGTCGTGGCGATAAAGTAAAAATCGTTAAGTTCCGTCGTCGTAAGCACTCGCGTAAGCAAGCTGGTCACCGTCAGTGGTTCACTGAAGTGAAAATCACTGGCATTAACGCTTAAGTATTAGGAGAGTTTAACAATGGCACATAAAAAAGCTGGCGGTTCTACTAATAACGGCCGCGATTCAGAAAGCAAACGTCTTGGTGTTAAGCGTTTTGGTGGTGAATCTGTTCTTGCAGGTAACATCATCGTTCGTCAACGTGGTACTAAGTTCCACGCTGGCACAAACGTTGGCATCGGTAAAGACCACACTCTTTTCGCTCTTACTGAAGGTAAAGTGAAATTTGCTGTTAAAGGTCCTAAAAACCGTAAGTTTGTAAGCATCGAAGCTGAGTAATTTAATCTTTAATTAGATTATTTTATTAGCTTTCAAGCTGAATTCAAAAGCCCTGCCGATTCGGCAGGGTTTTTTATTTATAGCAAGAATAAAAAAGCAGACGCTCTTGTTTTGGTTTTGAGAAGCCGTTTTATTTTTTGATAAACAGTTTGGTTTTTAAGAAGCCGTTTGTTTTAAAAGAAATAGAAAGCAAAGAACCTCTCCTTATTTGTTCCTTGGTTGCAGGTCGGCCTAGATCTTAGGTGATCGATCTAAACACGGATCTGCTAGAATTTATATCACTCCTTGATGAGTGGTAACGCAACGTAAGTGCGGAGTTAAAAAATGAAATTCGTTGATGAAGCGGTAGTAAAAATAGAAGCCGGTGATGGCGGTAATGGTACAGTTAGCTTTTGGCGCGAAAAATTCGTCGCTAAAGGTGGTCCTGACGGCGGTGATGGCGGTGACGGTGGTGATGTTTACATCCAAGCGGATGAGAACTTAAACACGCTGATCGATTATCGTTTCCAACGTTTTTACAACGCAGAGCGTGGTGAGAACGGTCGCGGTGGTAACTGTACTGGTAAACGTGGTAAAGACATTACACTGAAAGTGCCTGTAGGTACTCGTGCGGTTGATATCCACACCAACGAAATCGTTGCTGAAGTTGCTGAACACGGCAAGAAAGTAATGGTTGGTAAAGGTGGTTGGCACGGTCTTGGTAACACGCGTTTTAAATCGTCTGTTAACCGTGCCCCTCGTCAAAAGACAATGGGTACTAAAGGCGAAGTTCGTGAACTGCGTTTAGAGCTTCTTCTATTAGCTGACGTTGGTATGCTTGGCCTACCAAACGCAGGTAAATCTACTTTTATTCGTTCAGTATCTGCTGCGAAACCAAAAGTGGCTGATTACCCGTTCACTACTTTGATCCCAAGCTTGGGTGTGGTAAGTGTTGTCCCTGAAAAGAGCTTCGTTGTTGCCGATATCCCAGGACTAATCGAAGGCGCAGCTGATGGCGCTGGCCTTGGTATCCGATTCCTTAAGCACCTTGAGCGTTGTCGTGTTCTTCTGCATATGATCGACATTATGCCGATCGATCAATCTGATCCTATTCAGAATGCACTAACGATCATCGATGAGCTTGAGCAATACAGTGAAAAAGTTTCACAAAAACCTCGCTGGTTAGTGTTCAATAAAGTTGACCTAATGCCAGAAGACGAAGCAGACGAAAAGATTCAAGAAATCATCGATGCTTTGGGCTGGGAAGGCGAGTACTTCAAGATCTCTGCTGTGAATAAAATCGGCACCAAAGATCTTTGCTTCAAACTAGGTGAGTTTATGGAAAACCTACCTCGTGAAGTTGTAGAAGTTGAAGAAGAAGAAAAAGTAGACTTTATGTGGGATGACTACCATAAAGATGCGATGAGCGGTAAGAATGTCGTTACTGAAGATGACGACGATTGGGACGATTGGGATGACGAAGAGGATGACGGCCATGTTATCTATGTTCGTGACTAATCCTCTTAGTTTCTCATAACGCATCGGTCGCTTCTTACAAGTACACTGATAGTTTTATTAAACCGCAATGAAAATTGCGGTTTTTTTGTATCTAAATCATGACGTCTTACTGTTTTTTATGCAAAATTTATCTTTAGATAATTAACGCCTATGGGAAGGAAATCATGGCATCAAAGCAAAGAGCGATCTCAAGACTCGTCGCTCAATCAGGACAAATGTTATTGGCGCACGGGGCAGAGAGCACACTGGTCGGCGATATCATGCGTCGCATCGGTATTGCTTGTGGGGTGAATGAGGTTGAAGTCGCACTGTCAGCCAATGCGCTTGTTGTAACTACCGTAATGGATGATCACTGTATTACCACTACTCGAAGTTGTGCTGATCGTGGCATTAACATGCAGGTTATCACCGACATTCAACGCATTTGCATCATGATGGAGAAGGGAATTCTCGATTATGATTTGGCGTATAAAAAGATTCAAAACATCAGCCCCGAGCGCTACAGCCGTTGGTTAGTGGTTGTGATGATAGGGTTGTCGTGCGCCTCTTTTAGCCACCTTGCGGGCGGAGACTGGCAAGTCTTCATGATGACTTTTATTGCTTCAGCTTGCGGTATGATCGTCAGGCAAGAGATTGGGCACCGCCATTTCAATCCGCTATTAAACTTTGCTATCACAGCATTCGTTACCACGACCATTTCAGCTCAAGCCGTACTTTACAATATTGGCGGCCAACCCACGATCGTGATGGCTTCATCTGTATTAATGTTAGTACCTGGTTTTCCTCTGATTAACTCCGTCGCTGATATGCTTAAAGGCCATATTAATATGGGGTTAGCGCGCTTTACCATGGCCAGCTTATTAACTCTGGCGACGAGCTTGGGCATTGTCGCGGCGATGAGTCTATCAGATGTTTGGGGGTGGGCAAGCTAATGAGTATTTTCGAACTGTTTTTAGGTCTGCTCAACGATATGTTTTTCGCCGCTATTCCTGCGGTTGGGTTTGCATTGGTGTTTAACGTTCCGCAACGAGCTTTAATTTATTGTGCACTCGGTGGTTCTATCGGTCATGGTAGCCGGTATCTGATGATGCACTTTGGTATTCCAATCGAATGGGCGACGTTCTTCGCCGCAACCGTGGTTGGTATGATAGGGGTTCATTGGTCACATAAACTGTTAGCACATCCGAAGGTGTTTACGGTTGCAGCTCTAATTCCTATGGTGCCAGGTGTGTTCGCCTTCAAGGCGATGATTGCGATGGTGGAGATTAACAGGGCAGGCTACACGCCTGAGTTGTTGGCAATGTTGATGGAGAACTTTTTAAAATCGATGTTCATTATCGCAGGGTTGGCGGTTGGCTTAGCTGTGCCAGGGCTGTTATTCTATCGCCGTAGACCTATCGTTTAGCGTTAATTTTCTTTTTAGGGACAGGACTTTCGATTTATGATCATCAGCATGATAGCGGCAATGGCAAACAACCGTATAATTGGTAAAGACAATCAGATGCCTTGGCATTTACCTGCGGATTTTGCATGGTTTAAACGCTCGACTATGGGTAAACCAGTCGTGATGGGACGTAAGACCTACGATTCTATTGGACGCCCTTTGCCGGGTCGGTTGAATGTCGTAATCAGCCGTGATGAGAGTTTAAAGATTGAAGGTGTAACGACGGTAACTTCTATTGAACAGGCTCTAGAGCTACTCAGTGATGTTGAAGAGGTGATGATCATTGGTGGCGGCTCTATTTATGAGAGCTGCTTACCTAAAGCGGACAAGTTGTATCTGACTTACATCGATTTCGCCGTCGATGGAGATACACAATTTCCTGACTGGGGTGAAGGTTGGAAGCAGAGCTTTAACGAGAGCTATCAAGCTGACGAGAAAAACAAACACAACATGGAGTTTGTGATTCTCGAGCGTTAACTGTGGCTATCAATAGCTAGTCTCTGAAAAATGCTTGCGTTACTGCACCAGTAGCGCAAGCTTCTCGTATCTCGTATCTCGTATCTCGTATCTCGTATCTCGTATCTCGTATCTCGTATTTTTATAGCGCTTTCTGAGTGAAAAACTGTTTGTCTTCCCAGCGAAGAATCGTTAATTCTCCTCCCCAGACGCACCCAGTATCGAGTCCAATTACGTCTTTTCCGTTATAGCCTTCAAGCGCAGCCCAGTGTCCAAAAACAACGGTTTTATCAAGCTTTATGCGTTGAGGAAGGTCAAACCACGGCACTAATGGTTCATCGGTAATTTCATTCGGTGGTAGCTTACATGCCATGTCGAGTCGGCCATCTTCAAAACAGAAGCGCATTCTTGTCAGGCTATTGATCGCATAGCGATAGCGCTCAATATCATGTAAATCTTGATGCCATAAATCAGGCGTGTTGCTGTACATGTTTTCGATTAGCCATTGCCATCTGTCCGACTTCAGCAAGGATACGATCTCTCGATTTTCAATGCGTGCTCTTTCTAGGTTCCACTGCGGCGAGATACCCGCATGGCACATCACGAACTCTGGATGTTCCTGCAGCAAAGGCTGTTGTCTTAACCATTCGAGTAGCAGTTCACGATCTTCAGCATCAAGAATCGCTAGAGTCTTATCTTTTGGTTTCGCTGGAAATAGCCCTAAGGACACCGCCAAAAGATGTAAGTCGTGGTTGCCTAATACAACCTTAGCTGCGTCACCAAGGCTACGAATAAAGCGTAGCGTCTCCAATGATTTAGGGCCTCGAGCAACTAAGTCTCCAGCGACCCATAAAGTATCTTGGTGTTTATCAAAGTTAATTTTTTCAAGCAGTAATTGAAGTTCGTCGAAGCACCCTTGGATGTCTCCGACAATATAATTCGACACAATAATTTCCTATAGATACGGATGTACGGCTAATTAAGAATATTAGGGATTGCGAGTCTGAATGGGTCAACTTCGGTAATAAAATCAATGCCCTTGTTATCGGTCATCACATAGTGACCTTGCATAACGCCAACAGGGGTTTCGATGACCGTACCACTTGTGTAGGTGTACTCGTCGTTGGCTTCAATCACGGGTTGTTGGCCAACTACACCATCACCCTCAATGGTGAGCTGCTTGCCGTTAGAGTCGGTAATTAACCAGCGGCGAGACATAAGTTGCACCGTTGTTTTACTTAGATTTTTGATGGTAATAATGTAGGCGAAGACATAACGATTCTTCGTTGGCTCAGATTGTTCTTCTATGTACTTAGAGTGAACCTGGCATTTGATACAAGGCGTAGATATATCCATATTCGCACCTTTTGTTGTTGATATACTTAATGTAATTAAAGTATTACATAAAAAAGGCTCCTAACCGAAGTGTAGGAGCCTTTTTTATTTATTTGTCAGCGTTATGACTGTCGTACAACCAGTTTGCCATGTCGACAAACTGCTCGAGCGTTAAGTTCTCAGGACGCATGCTTGGGTTGATACCTAGCTCTTCAAGCACTTCCTTATCGATTAAGCTCTTGTAGCAGTTACGAACTGTTTTACGACGTTGGTTAAAGCCTTCACGAGAGACGCGATCTAGCCATTTCAGATCTTTTGCCGGATAAGGCAGCACTTCGTATGGCTGTAGGCGCACGACTGCTGAGTCTACTTTCGGTGGCGGAACGAAGGCCGTTGGTGGAACTTCTAACACAGGCGTTACTTTACAGTAGTATTGAGCCATTACAGTAAGACGACCGTAAGCTTTACTGCCAGGGCCAGCAGCTAGACGGTTAACCACTTCTTTTTGAAGCATAAAGTGCATGTCTTGCACGTCTTTATGGAATTCAAAAAGGTGGAACATCAATGGTGTAGAGATGTTATATGGCAAGTTACCAAAGATGCGTAGCTTATTGTTTGGCTTAACCAGTTCTTGGAAATCGAACTTCATCGCATCGCCTTCACGGATCGTTAGCTTGTCCGCAAGATCTGGATGGTTACGAAGACGTTCTGCAAGGTCTCTATCCAATTCGATAACAGTAAATTTATCGACAAGCTTACCCACAGGCTCAGTAATTGCGCCTAGACCAGGACCGATCTCTACCAAGTTTTGACCTGGTAGTGGGTTAATACTCGATACGATGCCATCAATAATGTATGGATCGTTAAGGAAGTTTTGACCAAAACGTTTACGCGCTTTGTGCCCTAAGTGGACATCATTTCTCATTGCTTTTTCTCTACTAATTCAATGGCGTGCGTGAGCGCTGTTCTAAAGCTCCCTGTATCGGCTTGGCCTTTCCCTGCCAAGTCTAAGGCGGTACCGTGGTCGACTGATGTGCGAATAAACGGTAAGCCAAGCGTGATGTTCACTGAGCGACCAAACCCTTTGTATTTCAATACCGGGAGTACTTGGTCGTGATACATACCTAAAACAGCATCTGCATCTTGCAAATATTTTTCATTAAAGATGGTGTCTGCTGGCAATGGGCCAACTAAATTGATGCCATCTTTTTGGCGAATTTTTTCTAGCGTCGGGGTGATAGTTTCAATCTCTTCACGCCCTAAACAACCATCTTCACCAGCATGTGGATTCAAGCCACACACATAGATAGTTGGTTTCTCAATAGCAAATTTTTCAACCAAGTCTTTATTTAGAATAGCAATAATTTGCTCTAATCTGTCTTCGGTCACAGCTTGAGATACATAAGCTAGTGGGATGTGCGTTGTTACTAGCGCAACACGCAGCCCTTCAGTTGCCAACATCATCACCACCAGTGGTGTATTGGACTTCTCTGCAAAGAACTCGGTATGGCCGCTAAAAGCAACGCCAGCTCGGTTAATTACACCCTTGTGAACGGGGCCGGTGACAATAGCATCAAATTCATCATTCATACAGCCAATTGCTGCGGTTTCTAAAGTATTTAATACGTAATGACCATTAGCCTCATTGAGTTGACCTGCAACTGCCGTTTCAGCAAGTGGAACGTGTTTCACTACCAGTGTGCCAGCGCGTTGCGGTTGCTTAGCTGCATTTGCATCGTAGTCCAGAAGATCGACTTCGATACCAAGAATTTTAGCTCGCTCGGATAGCAGTGTTTTATCAGCACAAACCACGAGTTGATGAGGCCAACTTTCTTGAGATAGAGCCAAAGTTAAATCTGGGCCTATCCCTGCTGGTTCACCTGCGGTTATGACAATACGTTTAGTTGTTGTCATCTTGGTCGTCCTCAACCATCTCAACAAAGGCACTTGCTCTTACTTCTTGTAGCCAAGCACCAGCTTCTTCGTTGAATTTACGGTTAAATAGAATTTGGTAAGCTTTGTTTTTCAAAGCTGAATCGGTACGGTCGACTTCGCGACGGTCTAGTACTTCAACAATGTGCCAACCGTGTACGGTTTTGAATGGCGCACTGATTTTGCCTTCTGGTAGCGTTTCTACTTGGTGTTTGAATTCTGGTACATACAAATCTGGTGTTTGGTAGCCTAGCTCACCATCTTGTACTGCAGAACCTGGATCTTGGCTGTATTGCTGTGCAAGGTCGCCAAAGCTCGCTTCACCTGTGTTTACGCGGCGCGTGATCTCTTCAAGTTGTTCTTTCGCGCCATCGTCACTCAAGATTACGGTTGGCTTAATCAAGATATGACGAGCATTCACTTCCGTTACTGCTACGGTTTCTAAGCCTTTCACATCTTCAATTTTTAGAATGTGGAAACCTACACCGCTACGGAAAGGACCGATGATGCTGCCTTTATTTTGCATTTTGATCTGGTCAGCAAAAATGGTTGGCATCTCTTCTTTACGCATCCAACCCCAATCACCACCTTGCAGCGCTTTAGGACCCTTAGAGTAAGTATATGCCATGGTGCTGAAATCTTTGCCTGAGTTCAGTTCTTCAACCAGTTCAGTAGCTTGAGCTTCTAACTCTTCTTTGGTTTGGTCATCATTGAAGCGAAGTTGAATGTGTCCAATCTTGTATTGAACGGTTGCGTTAGTCTCTTGCGCTAAGATATCCGCTAGGTTATCGACCTCTGCAGGAAGGATGTTAATACGACGGCGAACTAGAGCATTGCGAGCCTCACTTGCCGCAATTTCTTTTCTTACTTGCTCTCGAAATGCATTGTAGCTAAGGCCTTCTTCAGCAACCGATGCGGTAAGTTGTTCTACCGTTTGGTTGTTGTCTTTAGCGATACCTTCAATTGCTTGATCAAGTCGAGCATCATCAATACGAACACCGATACGTTCTGCTTCTTGAGTTTGAATAGTATCGATGATCAGTTTTTCTAGTACTTGCTCATTGAGCACATCTTGCGATGGCAGTGTTTGACCGCTTTTTTTTGCGTTGGCACGCAGTGTCTTCATCGAAGCATCGATGTCGCTTTGTAAGATAACGCCTTCGTTAACGATAACTTTTACGCTGTCTAGCTCAACCGGTGCTGCAAAGCTTGTTGATAAAGTACAAGTCGCTGCAATAGCAATTAATGTGCGTTTCCACAATGTCATGTGTAATCCTTTAAATTTACTGATTTCTTATCAGTAAAGAAAATTAGTTGTTTAAGAAGAATGGGCGACCGTAGCTCAATGAGTTATCAGAACTGCTATCCCCAACAGCGCCTGAATCAGAGCCTAAGTTAGTACCAAAGCCGATAATACCGAAATTCACACCAAAGTTATTTTCATATTCAGGCGTGACATTTGGATCACTAATGTTATTTGTCAGCTGGTTACTATACGTAAATCCGATATACCAACAATCCGATTTATAGTTCAAGCGAGCCAACCATTCTAGATTTTCTTGTGTGGTTAAATCATAGAAATATTGAGCACTGGCATTCCACTTCCGCGAAATCTGGTAAGCACCAAGTAAGCCTGCTTGTGAGATACCATCTCTAGTTATGGATGATACGTCAAAATCTACAGTTTCATTTATGTACTCTTCTGTTACATAGCGGTAGTTGGTTTGTATATAGCCGCCGGCAAAACGGTACTCAATGGTACTGTTAGCAAGTTGCATCGAAGATGAATCAATGTCGTATTGCACACCGCCATGGTAGAAAAGGTAATCATCGTAGTTGAAATCCATTTCAATAGCCCAAGACGAATAATTAGTTTTCTTATTAGAGTCGTCGTTGTCTAAAGTCTGTTTTGTATCTTTATCAAAATAGAAAATTTGACCAAAAGATATGTTTAAGCGCTCTCGGTACTCATCATCAAAAAAGCGAGATGATGCGCCATAGCTAATTTGATTTGCTGACGCAATGCGGTCTACACCACTGTATTTGCGGCTTCTGAATAAGCCATAGTAATCAGTCTGTAGTAGTGTTGTATCGTAAAGACCAATTTCGCTTTGATCTTCTTCTGGCACGTAAAGGTACTGAACTTGAGGTTCGAGTGTTTGAGTGTAATTACCTACAATTTTTGTATCACGTTCAAGAACGATACCTGCGTGGCTTCTAAACTCAGGTATTACACGTGTTACTGATTCCTCTAAATCTTCATACTCACTATCAATGTCATTCAGATCCTGTTGGTAGTATGTACCAAGTAATCGTGCTTCGGTTGTCCAAGTGCCCCAAGTGTTACCTACTGGGATTGTAATACCAGGTTCAACGTGAACACGAGTGGCTGATGGTTTGCCTGATGCGTCGGTATCGAACATTGATATATGACTGATTAAGTCAAAATCTAGGTAATCCATTACCTCTGGAGCATAGTAGTTATACTCGAGTTGTGGCATTAGACGATAAGGCAAGTTATTGCTGGTGGTAAGAACTTGGAAGTCTCGAACAAGTACAGACGCATCCCAATTTTGAGAACGGTATGTTGCTTGCCCTTCTTGAAGCAGTTGTCCATCTTCACGGTTACCGATATTTGAGCTCATGTCCGAAAAGTAGTCAATATCACTGACTTTAGAGTAATCAATTTCGAATAACCAAGATTGTTGGAATATTCCTGAATGTTCTAGTTGGAAACCCCAACGATCGCCTAGATCAGTGTACTTTTGATCGTCTGGTAAATATTCAGACTCGATACTACCGGAACCAAAATCGCTTAAATATCTGAATTTACTGTTGAGTTGAGTGCCACGCTCTTGCATGTACTTGAAGGTAGTTTCCAAATCGTAGTCTGGTGCTAAGTTCCAATAAACAGGAATTTCAGCTTCAAAACCATCGCTTGAACCATACGAAACTGTTGGGTACAAGAAACCGGTTTTACGTGTATCACCCACCGGTACTGTTAAGTAAGGTAAGTAAAAGACGGGAACACTTTGGATTTCAAAACGTGGATTATAAAAAGTGGCTTGTTCTTCGTCTTGGTCGACACTGATGCTCGATGCTCTTAGACGCCAAGCATTATCGCCGATAGGGCAAGAGGTAATGGAGCCATCTTCAATCTCATAAACCGCTTTACCTGTTTTTGCTATATAAACAGCATCTCCGCGACCGGGCTCGCAAAGGAATTCGTAATCGGTGTTCTCAAGCGTCATTTCATCTGTAGTCAGATTATTGGTCGCTCTGTCTGAGATAGATTTGATTTGACCATCACTAAAGTTTACGTTGCCTTCAGCTACAACGATATTTTCTTGTTGGTGCAGGGTTACGTTATCTGCAAGGATGGTCTTGTTCCCTTGCGTAACGACTACGTCACCTGAGTATATTGCCTTGTCACCATTGATAGCTTCTAAGCGATCTGACTCAACATGAGCGGGTAGCTGTGTCTCGTTTTCTGCAGCGGGCTCGATCAAGCATTGATCTATAGAGGGCATTTCCTGCACACTACTATCGGTGATTGTTTCAGCTTGAGTTGTCGACACGTATAACGCCGTACTTATAGACGCGGCTAACAAGGTGCGGGAAAAAGATTGCATGAAGTTGAACTATCCTGTGTCACTAGATGAAGGGTTGATCTAGTATCAATCCAATTAATAAAGCATTTTCCTTATGATAAAGGAAATAATAGCATTCAGCATCATCAGACAGCATTACTCAGATAAAATTCATAGATAGAGAACACATAATGCAAATATTTGGCAAAATTTTGGGCGCGTTTTTTGGCTTTTTATTTGGAGGGCCACTCGGTTTAGTTTTTGGTCTGTTTTTAGGACACCAATTCGATAAAGCTCGCGGATTGAACCAATCAGGCTTCAATAGCTCTGGTTTTGGTCGAGGTCCAAGCCAAGCAGAAAGACAGAACGAGTTTTTTAAATCCGCTTTTGCGGTTATGGGGCACGTTGCTAAAGCGAAAGGGCAGGTAACGCCAGAAGAGATTCAACTCGCTTCTACCATGATGGAGCGTATGAACCTGCATGGCGAACAGCGTAAAGCAGCGCAAGATGCATTCCGTGACGGCAAAGAGAGCGACTTCCCTCTGAACGACGTACTTGAGCGAGTTAAAATCTCATCGGGTGGTCGTTTTGATCTTCTGCAGTTCTTTCTAGAGCTTCAGGTATCTGCCGCATTTGCGGATGGAAGTTTGCACCCGAGTGAACGTCAAGTTCTGCATAAAATAGCGCAAGGGCTTGGGTTTTCGGCAGCACAACTAGAACGCCGCTTGCAGATGCAAGAAGCTGCGTTCCGTTTCCAACAGCAAGGTGGAAGCTTTGGTGGCCATCAGGGGCATGGGCAATCATCAGGTTGGCAACAGGCTTCGCAACAGAACCAACTTGGCGACGCATATAAGGTTCTTGGTGTGAGTGAAAGTGCTGACGGTAAAGAGGTGAAGAAAGCCTACCGCAAGCTGATGAATGAACATCACCCAGATAAACTGATGGCGAAGGGCTTACCGCCTGAGATGATGAATGTTGCGAAAGAGAAATCGCAAGAAATTCAGAATGCTTATGACCTGATAAAGAAAGTAAAAGGTTTTAAGTAATTGAACACTAAACTGAGTAATAACAAAGTTACTCGGTTTTTTATTAAAGGGAATTATATGACGGTAACGTATCAGGATGTTCTAGAGTTTTGGTTCGATGAGTTGACGCCTAAAGATTGGTTTACTGGCGGCGCCGAGATTGACACTTTGATAGAGTCTCGATTTTCTGAATTGCATAAAGCAGCCATTCAAGGCGAGCTATTTGAGTGGCGCCAAACTGCGCAAGGACGATTGGCTGAGATTATCGTACTTGATCAGTTTTCTCGAAATATTGGTAGAAAAAGTCCGACAGCATTTTCTGCTGATCCGATGGCGTTGGCTCTAGCCCAAGAGGCGGTAGCGGGTGGTTTTGATCACCAGCTTAACGAGCAACAGAAAAGCTTCCTGTATATGCCTTATATGCACAGTGAATCTTTGTTAGTCCATGAACAAGCCGTGGAACTCTTTTCTCAAACGGGATTAGAGCATAATCTGGACTTTGAGTTTAAGCACAAGGTTATCATTGAGCGATTTGGTCGCTATCCGCACCGTAATGAGGTGTTAGGGCGAGCTTCGACTCCCGAAGAGATTGAGTTCTTGCAGCAACCGAGCTCAAGCTTTTAATTGTAGAAATACGGTCAAAGAATTGAGAAGAGGCTAGAGGTTAATAAAAACCTCTCGCCTCTTTTTTACTTTAGTGATCAACTTTAGCCTTAGAGCTAGTTTGCTTGGTTGAGCGACCAATCGTATTCATAACTGATGTTTTGAGTATTGGTTACTGCTTCAATTCGATATTGTTCTAAGTGCTGAATAAGCTGTTTCTTCGTACCAAAATCCACAGCAAACCATTCGTAAATCGATGATAGTTGAAGCTTATTGTTTGTAACCATCACGCCTTTGTCACTGCTTACAAACTCAGTTGCAGCTTGCTCTAGCAAGGCTTCAGTATTTTTAGAGGTAAAAGCGTCAGGTTGTAAGTTAGGGCAACCTAGGCTGGCACAGTTCACTGCATAATGCGTGCGAGGATCTTGCCAAATTGGTCTTAGGATTCGGTGTTCAATGTCATTGAGTGTCAGTGATTTCCCATTAACGACTACCACATCATCTCCCCACGGACCGAAACTAAATAGTCCGCCAAGTTTAGTTATGGATTTGATCGGGTAGGCATCAAGAATCAAATCGACAGTCACGGCGTTGTATAGGTTAACCCAATAGGCATACTGCTCCGCTTTTGAATAGTCGAGCGGATTCACCTGTTCGAGTTGCTTGATGTATTGTTTAAGCTTTGTTTTATCGGCGGTGTTCACTGCTTTATAGCGAACTAACGTATTTTGCCCCTGTTTAACCAAGTAGCTATCGAGGAATTGCTGCCAATCTTGATGAGATACCTGTTCTAGTTTGGTTTCGTCGCTTTGGTTCCAGTATGGCCAAAGATCGGACTTAGGCGCAGACCAAGCTAAGGTTGAGAAAAGTAGGCTGACAATAAAAAGTAGTTGTTTCATGGCATTCTCCTGATGACTGACTACTAAGACCTTAAGGCTTACCATTTTCTTTCATTGCCCTTCATTTAAATAAACATATGAAGTTAAGTTAAAAGCTTAGCCAAATAAAAAAGGTTGGCACTTGGCCAACCTTTAGATTTATTCAGAAACGTCTCATTATTTTAGGAAGCTAGGAATCTTAGCTTCAAACTCTGAGATCTTATCGGCATGTTGAAGTGTAAGGCCGATATTATCTAAACCATTCAGTAAGCAGTGACGACGGAACTCATCAATTTCAAACGAGTACTCTTTGCCGTTCGCGCTGACTTTCATTGCTTCTAGATCAACCGTAATTTCTGCACCTTCATTCGCTTCAACGAATTGGAATAGCTCATCCACTTCTTGCTCAGTCAATCGAACTGGCACCATTTGGTTGTTGATCGAGTTACCGTAGAAAATGTCGGCAAAGCTTGGTGCGATCATTACTTGGATACCGTAATCGGCAAGCGCCCAAGGTGCGTGTTCACGAGATGAACCACAACCGAAGTTTTCACGAGCTAAAAGAATTGAAGCGCCTTGGTAGCGAGCTTCGTTCATTACAAACTCAGGGTTTGACTGTTGGCCTGCATCGTCTAGGAAGCGCCAATCGTGGAACAAGTGCTTACCAAAACCGATGCGGTTTACTTTCTGTAGAAACTGCTTTGGAATGATCGCATCAGTATCGATGTTGGCCGTATCTAGAGGAACGACTAATCCGGTGTGTTGTTGAAAACCTGACATGTTAAACCCTCTAATTAAAGTTCACGAATATCGACAAAGTGACCAGCGATAGCCGCTGCGGCTGCCATTGCTGGGCTAACTAGGTGCGTACGACCATCACGGCCTTGGCGACCTTCAAAGTTACGGTTTGATGTAGAAGCACAGCGCTCTTGTGGACCTAGACGGTCGTTGTTCATCGCAAGACACATAGAGCAACCCGGTAAACGCCATTCAAAGCCTGCTTCGATGAAGATCTTATCTAGGCCTTCAGCCTCAGCTTGTGCTTTAACTTGCTCTGAACCCGGAACGATAAGCGCTTGAACATGTTTCGCTACTTGACGGCCTTTCGCTACCGCTGCTGCTGCACGCATGTCTTCGATACGAGAGTTAGTACAAGAACCCACGAACACTTTATCTACGTTGTAATCAGATAGAGATTTACCGGCTTCAAGACCCATGTAAGCCAGCGCTTTTTCAGCTGATGCTTTTTCTACAGGGTCTGCGAAGCTTTCTGGTGCAGGGATTGGTGTGTCTACTGAGATAACCTGACCTGGGTTGGTACCCCAAGTGACTTGTGGTTTGATGTCTGCCGCTTCTAATGTAACAACTGCATCGAATTCTGCATCAGCATCGGTTTTTAACGTATCCCAGTATTCGATTGCTGCTTCTAGGTCTTCGCCTTCTGGAGAGAACTTGCGACCTTTGATGTACTCGTATGTCGTTGCATCTGGAGCGATTAAGCCTGCTTTAGCGCCAAGCTCGATTGCCATGTTACATACTGTCATACGACCTTCCATCGTAAGGTCGGTAATTGCCTCACCACAGAATTCAACTACGTAGCCAGTACCGCCAGCAGCCGTTGTTTTACCGATGATCGCTAGCACGATGTCTTTTGCAGTGATGCCAGGAGTAACCTTGCCTTTTACTTCGATCTTCATGGTTTTAGCGCGAGCTTGTTTTAGCGTTTGCGTAGCTAGAACGTGCTCCACTTCTGAAGTACCGATACCAAATGCTAGTGAACCAAATGCACCGTGTGTAGCCGTGTGCGAGTCACCACATACGATGGTCATGCCCGGTAGCGTAATACCTAGCTCAGGGCCCATTACGTGCACAATACCTTGGTATTTGTGGTTTAGATCGTAAAGCGTGACACCAAACTCTTCACAGTTCTTCGATAGCGTTTCCATTTGGATACGAGCCATCTCACCAGAAGCGTTGATGTCTTTAGTTTGTGTCGATACGTTGTGATCCATGGTCGCGAAAGTCTTGCCAACTTGGCGAACTTTGCGGCCTTTCTCACGTAGGCCATCAAAGGCTTGAGGTGACGTTACTTCGTGAACTAAGTGACGATCGATATAAAGAATTGGTGTTTCGCCCTTCGCTGCAACCGCAACGTGAGCGTCATAAACTTTTTCGTATAAGGTTTTTGCGTGCTGGTTTGTCGACATAGCTTTTCTTCCTTGGGAGCATCAGTCCCAGTGTTTGTTTCGAGCCAAGTCATGCGGTTTACGCTGACTTGGCTTGATATTATTCTTATGTACTTGCTTCTAATCGGAGCCTTTAGCTTATGAAGCTAAGATGTACTCAGCGATCTTGTCACCCATTTCAGAGGTAGTCAGCGCTTGGTTTTTGCCAGCAAGGTCTGCCGTTAGCTCGCCTGCAGAAAGTGCTTTAGAAACCGCTGCTTCGATGTCTTGTGCTGCCGCTTCTTCGCCTAGGCTGTAACGAAGCATTAGGGCTGCAGAAAGGATTTGCGCGACTGGGTTTGCGATGTTCTTACCTGCGATATCTGGTGCGCTGCCACCTGCTGGTTCGTATAGGCCGAAGTTGCTTTCATTTAAACTTGCAGAAGGAAGCATACCCATAGAGCCAGTGATCATTGCGCACTCATCAGAGATGATGTCACCAAAGATGTTTGAACATAGCATTACGTCAAACTGAGATGGGTCTTTGATTAGCTGCATGGTCGCGTTGTCGATGTACATGTGGTTTAGCGTGACATCTGGGTAATCTTTTGCGATTTCTTCAACCACTTCACGCCATAAGATAGAGCTCTGCAGAACGTTTGCTTTATCGATTGAGTAAACGTTTTTGTTACGTAGACGTGCAGATTCAAACGCAATCTTGGCAATACGTTCGATCTCGTAACGGTGGTAAACCTCTGTATCAAAAGCTTTTTCAGTTGCGCCTTCGCCTTCACGGCCTTTAGGTTGGCCGAAGTAGATACCGCCTGTTAGCTCACGGACTACCACGATGTCGAAACCGTTACCTGAGATGTCAGCACGTAAAGGAGAGAAAGACTCTAGACCTTTATGGATTTGAGCTGGACGTAGGTTACAGAACAGTTGGAAGTGTTTACGGAGAGGAAGTAGGGCACCACGCTCTGGTTGGTCGTTCGGTGGAAGGTGTTCCCATTTAGGACCGCCAACAGAACCAAAAAGTACTGCGTCAGATTCTTCACAGCCAGTGACTGTTGCTTCTGGAAGTGGACAGCCGTGGTTATCAATTGCAATACCACCAACATCATACTCTTCGCGAGAAAAGCTAATCGCGTGCTTCTTTTCGATCGCGTCTAGCACTTTATGCGCTTGTTGCATTACTTCTGGGCCAATGCCATCACCAGGTAGTACGGCAATTTTGTATGATTTATCAGTCATGTTAATCCTTTAATTCTTTGTTACTGAGCTATTTAGCTCGTTTTAAATTTTGTCCCTAAAGCCAATAACATCGGCTCTAGGGCTCTGTTATTGGGTGTTTAAACTGTTGCGATTCTTTGCTGTTTCATTTCAGCAATGGTGTCTGCGCGTTGAATGCTATTAATAACGTGCAGTAGCGCCTGACCAGAGGCCTCAACGATATCCGTTGAAACGCCCGTACCGTGGTACTTACGGCCTTTATAGTTAGCAATAATATCAGCTTGGCCTAAGCCATCTTCGCCTTCACCTTTCGCGGTAAGGTCGAATTTATCCAATGCAATTTCGTAACCCGTTAAGCGGTAGATACATTGGTATAAAGCATCAACAGGTCCGTTACCGACAGCCGCTTCGCATTTCTCTTCATCACCACATTGCAGCTTGATGCTAGTGGTAGACATAACACTACCAGATTGTACGCTTAGGTAGTTAAGTTTATAGAAGTCATCTTCGTCACGTAGATTTGCGAAGTGCATTAGTGCTTCTAGGTCGTAATCGAATACTTGGCCTTTACGGTCAGCCAGTTTCAAAAAGTCTTCGTACAATGAATCTAGGTTGTACTCATTGTCTTTGTAGCCCATTGCGTCCATGTGGCTCTTAACGGCTGCACGACCACTGCGGCTTGTTAGGTTCAATGCTTTGTTTTTCAAGCCAATAGACTCAGGTGTCATGATCTCGTAAGTGTTCTTGTTCTTTAGCATGCCATCTTGGTGGATACCTGAAGAGTGGCTGAATGCGTTAGCACCAACGATTGCTTTGTTGTCTTGAATCGGCATGTGGCAAAGCTGGCTCACCAATTTACTGGTACGGTGGATCTCTTGGTGATCTAGGCCGGTATGAACACCTAATAACTCTTGACGAGTCTTGATGATCATTGCGATCTCTTCTAGAGAACAGTTACCCGCGCGTTCACCAATGCCGTTAATGGTACCTTCAACTTGGCGAGCACCTGCTTGTACCGCTGCGATTGAGTTAGCAACCGACATACCCAAGTCATCGTGACAGTGAACAGAGATGATTGCTTGGTCGATGTTTGGAACGCGATCAAATAGCGTTTTGATAATGCCACCAAACTCGTTAGGTACTGTGTAGCCCACTGTGTCTGGAATGTTGATGGTTTTCGCGCCCGCGTTGATTGCCGCTTCAACCATACGACATAGGTTATCGATAGGCGTACGACCTGCATCTTCACAAGAGAACTCAACATCGTCTGTGTAGTTGCGCGCATGCTTTACCGCTTTTACTGCCATATCGACAACATCGTCGTAGCTACGGCGTAATTTATCTTGCACGTGAACCGTTGATGTAGAAATGAAGGTGTGAATACGGAACTGCTCAGCGACTTTTAACGCTTCTGCAGCGGCATCGATATCCTTCGCTACAGCACGAGAAAGTGCACAGATTCGGCTGTCTTTAATATTTTTTGCGATGGTTTGTACTGACTCAAAGTCGCCTGGTGATGACACCGGAAAGCCCGCTTCAATAACATCTACACCCAGTCGTTCAAGTGCATAAGCGATCTGTAATTTCTCTTTTACCGTTAAGCTTGCAGCCAACGCTTGTTCGCCATCACGTAAGGTCGTGTCAAAAATTATCACTTGATCGTTCATGGGTGCTTCCTTATATCGATAATGAATCGATTGCTATCCAAATTATTATTAAGAATGATGTTCTTTTAAAAGTGCCAGTTACAAAAAAACCCGCTCAGCGCGGGTTTTAATATTTGTGTAGTTCTTGACCCACAACTTACCCGCGCGATTGGTTCACGATAAGGAGAAGTTTCAGCAGTCGAGAAGAAGAAAAAATCATTACACAAATATCCGTAAATAAACTGTTAACACCATATTTACCGCAATTTATTCTGAGCGTCAAACAAGAAAATCCAATATCAGCGTGCTTTGGCGGTGTTTTTTTTTGGTTTGTGCTGCTTGCGTGTTGTTTGCTGGTGTTATCAGCTGATTGAGTGTTTTGTACTGGGCGGTTAGTTTATCGTTTGGCTGATGTGTAGGTTAAAACTTTGTAGTAAATCTTTTTGATGGAACGATTCACCAATAAAATTAAAAGGGTGGCTAAATTAATTAATCATTTGATTAAATAGTGAGTAATTAATCTTCTACAACCATGTCGATTTATCCCTATAATTAATCGTGTGATTAATTATAGGGATAGGTCTCAGTGATGGCAGCGCGTAAAGCAGGGCGACCTCAACAGAATCTAGATGTACGGCAGTTACTCATTGAGCACGCTCGAGATCTGTTCGTGGTTCAACCGTACGACAAGGTATCGACTCGCTTAGTTGCTGAGCGAGCGGGTGTGAATATTGCGATGATTCGCTATTACTTTGGCAGTAAAGCCGGATTGTTTGAGGCGATGCTGCGTGAAACATTACGCCCTATGCAATTACAAATGCAGAGACTCGTTGATGAAAGCAGTCATGAGAACTTTCTTGATTTAATGCGGACTTACTACAAAGAGATGGTCAAAGTGCCGAAGTTTCCTCGCTTGATAGCCCAAGTGATGAATATGCCTCCCTCTGAAGTGCAAAGAGAGTTGCTCGAAAAGGTTTTCCTCGATGTTGCAAAGCCAGCCCAAGATGTCATTTTTGAAAAGTTGGTTGAACAAGGCATCTTAAAACAGAACATGGATCCAAAATTGTGCCGTATTTCGTATGTAAGCTTGATGGTGTTTCCTTTCATCGCTCCGCCGCCTTTATTGGCAATTCATGGGATTGAGATTAATGAAGAATTTCTTAATCGTTTAATCGAACACAACATTCAATTGATGACTGAAGGCTTTATTAACGCACCGAGCCCTTCTTCCGTGCAGGACCAAAGATAATGAAAATAAATAAAAAACTACTCTTCTTTCCAGCACTTGCGGTTGGTGTTATTGGCCTTGTCGCCGCGATTAACTTGAAGCCGGATCTTCCAACCAAACCTGCGGGTGATAGGGCTCGCTTAGTTGATACTGTGAGCCTAGAACAACAACTGATAGCGCCGTTAGCGGTCGGCTTTGGCAAAGTAGTGCCTAAAGTTGAATGGAAAGCGATTGCTGAGGTGACAGGACAGATCGTGTATCGACATCCAGATCTTGAAAAAGGCCAGGTGATCCCTGCAGGAACGGTCGTGCTCAAGGTTGATCCATTGGATTACGAATTGAAACTGATACAAGCAGAGGCGGATCTAAAATCAAGCCAAACCTCATTAGCGAAATTGAATCAAGAAGAAGACAACCTTAATAAGACTCTTAAGATCGAAAAGAATCGTTTGGTGATCAGCAATAAAGAGCTACAACGTAAACAGGATCTGCGTAAGAAAGGGCTCACCTCTCAATCGGATGTCGACCTGCAACAACAAAGCGCATTGTCTCAGCAGAAGTTGGTATTAGATATCGCGAACCAAATCGCGTTGATGCCAGATGAAAAGCGTGTTGCGGAAGCGGTGATTAAGGTCAACGTGTCTAAGGTAAAAGAGGCGCAGCGCTCTCTCGATAAGACCACGATCACTTTGCCAAGAGCGATGCGAATTGCTCAGGTTGATATCGAACAAAATCAAGTAGTTAACCTTCAGCAGGAGATGTTTATTGCTCACGGGATTAATGTCATGGAAGTAGAGGCGCAACTTTCTATTCACGATATGCAAACTTTAGCCTCCAGCTTTAACCAATTTCCTCGCGATGCTGCAGGAATCCCTAATCCTTATGAAGCGCCAATCAAAGCAAGCATTCAACTTAACAGTGGCAACCTTAACCTCAGTTGGCCTGCGAAGGTGGCAAGAATCAGTGAAACGGTTGATGAAAACCAAGCGACGGCGGGGATTATTCTCGAGATCGCTCAAGATTACTCGCAATTGCAACCAGACAGCGCAACGCCTTTGGTTAACGGTATGTTTGTCAAAGCCGAGATTGAGGGTGTCGCGAATCTAAGTTGGGTGGTTCCAGAGCGAGCACTGCATGGTGATAAGGTTTACCTGATGGATGACAACCAGCGTTTGCAAGTGGTCAATGTTGAAGTGCTTTATCGCAGAGACAATCAAGTGGTTGTGAGTGGAGAGCTACAAACTGGAGATAAACTGGTTCTCAATGATGTCCTGCCAGCAATAGAAGGCATGTTACTGAGAGAGTCCAACTCTGAAGAGGCTGAGCTTGAATCAGATACTCAGGAGAGTGCGTCATGATCAAGTTTTTCTCTCGGCACCCAACAGCAGCAAACTTGTTGATGCTTGGGTTGTTGATCTTGGGTATAAGCTCACTATCAACCATCAAACGTGAAACCTTCCCCGCTTACGATCCGCCTTACATTATGGCTGCGATTGTTTATCCCGGCGCCTCTCCACAAGAAGTGGAAGAGAGCTTGTGTGTGCGAATGGAAGATGCAGTAGACGGCTTAGCCAACATTGAAGAAACTCAGTGTGAAGCCATCGAAGGCAGCGCTCGTTTAATTCTAAAGTTAAATGAAAAAGCGGACATCGGCCGAATGCTGGTGGATGTGCAAACCCAGATCAACTCGATCAATGATTTCCCAACTGAGATTGAATCGCCTGTTGTTCAAGAGCTAGATTGGAATGAACCGGTTGTCGATATCGCTATAACAGCCGAAACGTCGTGGCCAGAACTTAAGGCCTACGCGGAAGATCTTAAGCGCACCATGAAGCTTGATTACGATGTCTCTTTGGTCGAGGTTAGCGGCTTCTCGGATCATCAATATCGAGTGGAACTGGATACCCAAGCTATTCGTCAGTTGGGTTTGAGTGTCGGTGATATCGCGGATCAAATTGGTCGACAGAATGTAAAACTGCCGAGTGGTAACGTTGAAACACCAGACAAAAACTTTCTGATTCGTTTCGACGAGAGACGAGTTACGCCTGTTGAGCTGGAAAGCATCGTGGTTGGATCTGCGCCTAATGGCTCGGTGATTCGTTTGAGAGACATAGCCAAAATAACCGACCGCTTTGAGCTTGATGAGCAAAAGGTGCTATTTGATGGCAAGCCTTCAGCGCTGCTTAAGATCAGTAAGAACAAAGAAGACGATGCGCTGAGAATCAAAGAGAACGTAACACGATTCGTTGAAGATCAAAGCGCGATTGCTCCTGATGGCGTGACACTACAAATGACCAACGATCTCTCATCTGTGCTTTGGGATCGTCTAACCATGATGGTGAGCAATGGCTGGCAAGGTATTGTGCTGGTGTTCGCCACCATGTGGCTGTTCTTCAGCTTACGTTATTCATTTTGGGTGGCGGCAGGGTTGCCAGTGGCCTTCCTTGGTGGCTTGTTCTTAATGGCCAACCTTGGTTTGTCGATCAACATTATGTCGCTGGTCGGGTTGTTGATGGCAATCGGTATTATGATGGATGACGCCATCGTGATCGCCGAATCGATAGCCTCCCACTTAGATAGGGGACAAAGCGTCGATGATGCGGTGTACAACGGCGTTAAGAAAGTGCTTCCCGGAGTACTGTCTTCTTTCTTAACCACGGTGTGTATTTTCGGTAGCTTACTGTTTCTTGATGGCGAGATGGGCGCGGTGCTTAAGGCCGTTCCTCAAGTATTGATTTTGGTGCTGTCGTTGAGCTTGATTGAAGCCTTCCTGATTCTACCTAATCACTTATCTCATTCATTACATAAAGAAAAAAATGATAAGCCAGCGTTGCGCTTTAAAGTGGTGTTGCTTGAGAAGTTTGAGAACTTCCGTAATACCACTTTGATGAACATGGTTGAGAAAGTCGTGACCTTCCGCTACGCCTTTATGGGCGGAGTGATTACGCTGTTGTTGCTTTCAGTCGCCTTGATTGCTGGTGGTGTTGTTAAGTTTCAACCTTTCCCAGAGCTGGATGGTGATATTGCTGAGGCGCGTATTATTCTTCCGCCGGGCGCATCACTGTCTCAAACCGAGAAAGTGGTCGACAAAATTGTCGCGTCTGCTGAGCGTTTGAACAAGCAATGGAGCGAAGAGGTTGAAGAAGGCAATACACTGGTCGAGCACATAACTAGCCAATTCAATGCTAACGCCGATGCCAATGAATCCGGCCCGCACTTAGCCACAGTGCGCTTAGATTTACGCGGAGCAGAGAGTCGTAATACGGTTATCGATGATTTCATTGATGCGTGGCGAGAGGATATTGGCGATTTAGCGGATCCTATTTCATTGGTGTTCAAGCAACCGACTATGGGGCCGGGCGGTCGTGCTATTGAAATCCGCGCCAAACACGATGACCTGAGCGCATTGAAATCCGCTTCTTTGGATATTCAGGAGTACCTTAATCAGTTCGATGGGGTGCACGGCGTGCTTGATGATATGCGCATGGGTAAAGAAGAGATTTTGGTTAAGCTGCGCCCTGGAGCCGAAACCTACAATGTGAATGGGCAGATGATTGCGTCTCAGTTACGAGCGGCTTTCTTTGGGCAAACGGCGGATGAGATTCAAATCGGCGTTGAAAATATCTCGATTGAAGTGCGTCTTGATAAGGAACAAGCGGGCGACATACAGCAGCTAGCTAACTTCCCAATCATTACCGCAGATGGCAGTCAGATCCCGCTAGCAACGTTGGCGACATTAGATTTCCAGCGTAACTACGTGCGAATTCAGCGTATTGATGGGCTGAGAACCATCAGTATTTTTGGTGATATTGATAATAAGAAAGCGAGTTCATCCGCGATTTTGGCTCAGTTCCAAAAAGATGAAGCCGCCAAACTTATTCAGAAGTACCCGGGTTTACGCTTTGATTTCGAAGGGGAGGCCAAGGATGCAGCCAAGACTGGCGCTTCGATGGGCAAAGGATTCTTGCTCGGCTTATTCGGCGTGTTTGCGATTCTTAGCTATCAGTTCAGAAGCTATTTAGAGCCTGTGGTCGTGATGTTAGCGATTCCACTCGCTTTTATTGGGGTGGTCGTTGGTCACTGGATACTTGGCCATTCTTTGAGTATGCCAAGCATGATGGGCTTTGTGTCGCTTGCCGGAATTGTGGTTAATGATTCCATCTTGTTGGTGCAGTACATTCGTCACCATGTCGATGAGGGAGATAGCGTGCATGACTCGGTGGTGAAAGCCAGTCGCGAGCGTTTCCGAGCGGTATTCTTGACCTCAATGACGACTGCGGCAGGTTTGCTACCGCTGTTGACGGAAACCAGCTTACAGGCTCAGGTTATCCAGCCATTGGTTATTTCGATCGTATTCGGCATATTTGCCTCGACCTTACTGGTGCTGTTTATGACCCCTGCTGCTTACGCGATATTGGCGGATTTCGGTTTGGTTAAAAAGCACGAGCCACTAGCGCTATAGCCTTTAGCGTTTAATTATTTGCGAGCTCTATTATCATTAGCGAACGCTATAACCATTAACACGATAGAAGTAGCGTTTGCTTGCTTATATAAAGAATTGAAAACATAGAAGAATAAAGCGGCCTTGGGTCGCTTTATTTTTATCGGTCGCTTCTATCGCCATCCTGACTTGATCCATTGACCAGCCTATCAAGCATGGGAAATTTCATTTTAGTTCATTCAAAATGTCACTTAACTGTCATTTGTTGAGCATAACTTGAGCCTTAACTGAATAAGGATTGTTAAGGAGATCGTATGCGTACTATCGAACCTATTGTCCGCTGGGATGTGGCATTTTCTGTTTTCTGTTTAAACAACCGCTATGGCGGGCAACATGCAACGCTCAGTAAAGCGGTGTCTCATACTGGAGATGGACACCTTTATGTTTTGATTGCCTTGATTGCACTGCTGGTCGATAGCAACACCGGTCGAGACTTTCTTTTGGTGGGCTTAACCGCCTTCGCAATCGAACTGCCTATTTACTGGTTTGCTAAAAATACCCTCAAGCGCCGTCGACCAGCTGAATTCTCTTCACTACTTCACTCTCATATTGTGCCATCCGATAAATACAGTCTGCCTTCAGGGCATTCCGCTGCTGCTTTTGTTATGGCGACCCTAATCGGGCATTTCTATCCGAGCTTGTACCTCTTTAGCTTGGTGTGGGCAACTGCGATTGCAGGCTCTCGAATCCTGCTCGGTGTGCACTTTTTAACGGACGTACTGATTGGCGCAGCCTTGGGCATCGCTTGTACCAGCCTAGCTATCAGCTTCATCCTGTAATTATTTTGTTGGCAACCACTGCCGAGCTTAAGTGGTAAATTTAAAGGAACATGCATGAAAATTTTATATGGCGTACAAGGCACAGGAAATGGGCACATCGCTCGAGCGAGAGCAATGGCCGTCGCTTTTCGTCAGCAAAATATTGATGTCGATTTTCTGTTCTCTGGGCGAGATGAGAGCAAATACTTTTCGATGGAAGCGTTTGGCAACTATCAGACCCGCAGCGGCTTAACTTTTTACAGCGAGCAGGGGCAGGTTAAATACGGCAAAACATTCATGAAGAACAACATCTGGCGATTTCTCCGTGAGATTAACCAGATCGATCTTACGCCTTATGACTTAGTGATTAATGATTTTGAGCCTGTCACTGCATGGGCGGCTAAGAGACAAGGTGTGTCATGCATTGGGATAAGCCACCAGAATGCGTTTCGTTATGATGTACCTAAAGAAGGGGGCAACTGGATTGAACATTCAGTGATTCAACATTTCGCCCCAACCGAGCACTCTATTGGCTTGCACTGGTATCACTTTGAACAGCCGATTTTGCCGCCTATCGTTCACACGCTGGTTGGTGATCAACAAATAAAAACAACACAAGATTTTACGTTGGTCTATTTGCCATTTGAGGATCTTGAGTCGATCTCAGAGCTGCTGATGAAGTTCATTTCGCAAAACTTTGTCTGTTACCACCCGGATGTGATTGAGCATAGCCGAGTTGAAAATATTGAGTTCAAACCACTGAGTCATGCGGGCTTTCAATTCGACCTCAATCAGTGCTCTGGTGTGGTCGCAAATGGCGGCTTTGAATTGCCATCTGAAGCCCTAACTTTGGGGAAGAAATTGCTTCTCAAACCACTCGAAGGACAGTTCGAACAACAGAGCAATGTGGCGACGCTAGAGGCCCTTGGGTTAGCTCAAACCATGACGTTTTTAGATGCGGCTATCTTGCGCGCTTGGCTCAGTGAAAAACAGGCCGAAGTGGTCACCTATCCAGACGTGGCAAGTGCACTCGTTGAGTGGGTATTAGCAGGGAATTGGTCTAATCAAGATGATTTAAGAAAGCAACTTTGGGACAAGGTCGACTTTCCAAGTTATGCATCGCTCACCTAACTCATAAGTGCTATTTCTAAATTGACCGGTTGAACAATTCACGGGTTCAATAAATTGTAACAAATGTAACCAAACGATAGAACAGCTAAATAAGTCGAAATTAAACTCATAAGTGACGCATTTTATGTTTTTTTATAACTCTATAAATAATTGATTTTTAGATGTTGTTTAATCATTAAGGTAAAATAAAATTATTCTTTATCAATCTTGTTGGTAGCTCGAGATGCATTGGTTAATAGTAATGTCAATCCGAAAAACATCGGTCTGATAAATATAAGAATTAGTGGTTATCTATTCTCATACCATTACCAATTTAACGCTGTCGAACCGACAAGAGGCAACTTGAATGTTAGATAAGAAAGACGCAATGAGTGCTATTGCAAGCTACAGAATGGAAAGCACACTTCGTGGAGTCGACTTAAATCTTTTGACTGTATTTGATGCAGTTATGCAAGAGCAAAACATTACACGTGCAGCTCACAATCTGGGTATGTCTCAGCCTGCTGTAAGTAACGCTGTTGCTCGTCTAAAAGTGATGTTTAACGACGAACTATTCATGCGCCAAGGTCGTGGTATTCAACCGACTCAACGTGCACGTCAGTTGTTTGGTCCTATCCGCCAAGCGCTACAATTAGTACGCAACGAACTACCAAGTTCTGTGTTCTCTCCAGAGTCTTCTTCTCGCCTGTTCAAGCTTGCGATTTGCAGCCCTTGTGACATGCGTTTTGCACCTAAGATTATGTCGACTATCAACGAGCAAGCACCTAGCGTGAAACTGCACATGGATGCTGAATTCGATCGTCAACTTTCTGAGCGCATGCGCTACCAAGAAATCGACTTCGTGATCGATTACGCTCGCTTTGATGAGCAAGGTTTCTCAAGCACTGAAATCTTCCAAGATGAGTTGGTTGTTGTCGCTTCTGCTTCTCACCCACGCATTAACGGTGAAGTAACAGCGGCAGAGCTGCTTAACGAAAAGCACGCGAAATTGTCTCGCATTCACGGTCAACGTAGCTTCTCTGAGCAAGCTTACCGTGACCTAGACTGCATGCCTTTCTACGAAGGCACGAGCCTAAGCAACGTTCTTTACGTTGTAGGTCAGTCTGAACTAGTAACGATTGCTCCTCGTTGGATGGTAGAACATGCAGCAAACAAAGAGCAGCTTCAGATTCTAGATTTCCCATGTGATAATGCGGCAATTTCAGGCTTCCTAAGCTGGCACGAATCAAGTGAAAAGGACAAAGGACACATTTGGTTACGAGATCAGTTAATGATGATCTGTGGCGAAGTAGTGGCGCTTAACTAAGCACTAAACTCTATGATTTATAAGCCCTAAGCTGGGAGTCTGGCTTGGGGCTTTTTTGTACCTGCTATTTTTGTTGATAGAAAACTTAGCGTGATACGTACTATTACTTATAACTTTGAGCTTCATCAGTTGCCTTTTCCATGATCAGAGGTACACTTGTGCGCTCAAAAAAGCTTACAGGTGTAAGCCAAAGGTAAAGAGATGGCCAATTTAGATTTTCATATCGTAAAAAGACTTCGTGACCAAATTGCCCAAGGCGGCAACCGTACAGCTTTGAAGCACAAAGTAGATAATGTATGGCAAGGTATTAGCTGGCAGCAGTTTGGACAACAAATCGATACGCTTTCATTAGCACTGTTGGCTCAAGGACTGAGAGTTCAGGATAAGATCGGTATCTATTCGAACAATATGCCTCAATGGACCGTGGCAGATTTTGCATCGTTACAAGCACGCCTTGTGACTGTGCCGATTTATCCAACGAATACAGCAGCACAGTCTTCTTACATCATCCAAAATGCAGATGTGAAGATCTTATTCGTTGGTGAGCAAGTTCAATTCGATGCGGCGGTTAGCCTGTTTGAAGAGTGCGAGCAGCTAGAAGTTGTTGTGGCTATGTCTGATGACATCGACCTGCAAGGACACAGCTTTGCCGTATCTTGGAATGACTTCATGGCGCGTGGCGTTGAAGCACAACAAGCTGAACTTGACGTGCGTCTTGCTGATGCAAGCATGGACGACCTGCTGACTCTTATCTATACCTCTGGTACCACAGGTCAGCCAAAAGGCGTAATGCTTGATTACACCAACATTGGCTACCAGTTAGAAGGCCACGATGAGCGCCTTAGCCTGAGCAAAGACGATGTCTCATTGTGTTTCCTACCGTTATCACACGTATTTGAGCGTGCTTGGACGTTCTACGTTCTTTATAAAGGCGCAACCAACTGCTACCTGCAAGATACGATGCAAGTGCGTGATGCGCTAAGTGATGTGAAACCTACTGTAATGTGTGCGGTTCCACGCTTCTACGAGAAGATCTTCTCTGCGATTCACGAGAAGGTATCTAAAGCACCATTTATTCGTAAAGTGCTATTTACTTGGGCGGTGAACATGGGAGCAAAGCTTTCAGTTTGTCACCAAGAAGGTCGTACTCCATCGTTGATGCTGAAGAAGAGCCATGCGCTAGCTGATAAGCTTGTGCTATCTAAACTGCGCGCTCTACTCGGCGGTAACATCAACTTCATGCCTTGTGGTGGAGCTAAGTTAGATGAAACCATCGGTCGTTTCTTCCATGCTATCGGCATCAACGTAAAACTTGGCTACGGCATGACAGAAACCACGGCAACAGTATCTTGTTGGGATGATCGCTGTTTTAACCCTGATTCGATTGGTATGTCGATGCCGGGCGCAGAAGTAAAAATTGGTGCTAAGGACGAGATTCTTGTTCGCGGTCCAATGGTGATGCGTGGCTACTACAAGATGCCAGAAGAGACAGCTAAGACATTCGATGAGCACGGTTTCTTGAAAACCGGTGATGCGGGTCATTTTGATGAAAATGGTAACCTGTTCATTACTGATCGTATCAAAGAGCTGATGAAAACCTCTGGTGGTAAGTATATTGCACCGCAAGTGGTTGAAGGCGCGATTGGTAAAGATCACTTTATCGAACAGATTGCTGTTATCGCTGATACACGCAAATTCGTTTCTGCGCTGATTGTTCCTTGTTATGACTCGCTAGAAGAGTACGCCAAAGAGCTTAATATCAAGTATCACGATCGCGTTGAGCTGGTTAAGCATCACCAAATCGTCGAGATGCTAGAAAAGCGTGTGAATGACCTACAGCAAGAACTGGCTAAGTTTGAGCAAGTGAAGAAATTCAAACTGCTACCAAAAGCATTTTCTATGGATGATGGTGAACTGACACCAACTCAAAAATTGCGTCGTAAAGTTATCAACGATAAGTATCAAGACGAAATCGAAGAAATGTACAACGAAAAGCCTAAAGATAAGTAGTTTTCTGCTTAGATAAATTTTCAGTTGTTTAAAAATCCCCCTACGAATGTGATTGCATTTTTAGGGGGATTTTTTGTATCTAATGACACAGCACAATGTGCGAAAGCGCACACCAGCAAGCTCGTGGTTTATCGATAAATAGCGATCTATTAAAATATTAAGTGCTTTTTTTTGTTCGCTAACTAGTGTTTAAACCTAGCGTGGAGGGCTGGGTTGGGTTTTATTTAATGCTTTGAGCTAATAGTTGGTTTTTTGGCATAGTTGCCGAATAACAGGTGTTAGACCAGATGATAATAAAGCGTTAAAGTTGTTTCGTATTACTGTTTGTTGTTATCACGACAGACAGCCATAGCCGAAAAAGTGGAAGTATTTCGAATTAGGCTACGAATAAGCCCTAGACTATGAAAAACCAGCCCAACATGTTCACCAAATATGATTGGAAACTGGTGAGGAGAGCAATATGACAACAAAACCTGAAACAGCCATGTCATCCGGCGCTGAAATGTTATCCGGCGCTGAGATGGTGGTGCAGTCTCTAATTGAAGAGGGTGTAGAACAAATCTTTGGTTACCCAGGTGGTTCTGTACTTGATATCTACGATGCGCTGCATGCTAAAACTGCTGAAATCAAACACGTATTAGTACGACACGAACAAGCTGCTACCCACATGGCAGATGGCTATACTCGTTCTACCGGCAAACCGGGCGTAGTACTTGTGTGTTCTGGTCCAGGTGCGACCAATACCGTTACTGGCATTGCAACAGCCTACATGGACTCAATCCCAATGATTGTTATTTCTGGTAACGTACCAAATAACCTCATTGGTAATGACGCCTTCCAAGAGTGTGACATCGTGGGTGTATCACGCCCGATCGTTAAACACAGCTTCTTAGTTAAGAAAGCGGAAGATATCCCTGAAGTCGTTAAAAAAGCATTCTATATTTCAACGACAGGGCGTCCCGGTCCTGTGGTTATTGATCTGCCGAAAGATATCTTAAACCCACAAATCAAGCTTCCTTATGAATACCCAGAAACGCTCAAAATGCGTTCGTATAACCCAACGGTTACGGGTCATAAAGGTCAGATCAAAAAGGCGCTAAAAGCCCTTCTTGAAGCGAAGAAGCCGGTACTTTATGTCGGTGGTGGTGCGGTTATTTCTGAGGCAGATAAGCCGCTGTTAAAATTAGCAGAGGCACTGAATTTACCTGTGGTAAGCACCCTAATGGGGCTTGGCGCTTTCCCTGGCACCCATAAGAACTCTTTGGGTATGTTAGGCATGCATGGTTTATATGAAGCCAATATGGCGATGCACAATGCGGATTTGATCTTTGGTATTGGCGTACGTTTCGATGATCGAACGACTAATAACCTAGATAAGTACTGCCCTGATGCGAAGATCATGCACATTGATATCGACCCATCTTCGATCTCTAAGAACGTAAAAGTGGATCTACCGATTGTAGGTTCTGCTGAAAAGGTTCTAGAGAGCATGGTGAACTTGCTCGTTGAGCAAGGCGGCACTAACGATGCAGAAGCGATTGAAAGCTGGTGGAGTGAAATCAAGCAGTGGCAAGAGCGTGACTGCCTAGCTTACGAGAAATCGTCTGAGCGCATCAAACCACAGCAAGTAATTGAAACACTGCATAAAGTAACCAATGGCGATGCCTATGTTGCTTCTGACGTAGGTCAACACCAAATGTTTGCTGCTTTATACTACCCGTTTAACAAGCCACGTCGTTGGATTAACTCTGGTGGTCTAGGCACGATGGGCTTTGGCCTGCCTGCTGGTATGGGCGTTAAGTTTGCTAAGCCAGATGAAGAGGTGGTTGTGGTAACCGGTGACGGCAGCATTCAAATGAATATCCAAGAGCTGTCGACTGCGCTGCAATACAATATCCCGGTTAAGATTATTAACCTTAACAACCGTTTCCTAGGCATGGTAAAACAGTGGCAAGACATTGTTTATCAAGGCCGTTACTCTAACTCATATATGGACTCTGTTCCTGATTTTGCTGCTATCGCTGAGGCTTATGGCCACGTTGGTATGCGCATTTCATCTCCGGATGAATTGGAATCAGGTTTGGAAAAAGCACTGGCGATGAAAGACCGTTTGGTATTTGTCGATATTAGTGTGGATGACACCGAGCACGTATACCCAATGCAGATCAAAGGCGAGGGTATGGATAACATGTGGCTAAGCAAAACGGAGAGAACATAATATGAGACACATTATTTCACTACTAATGGAAAACCAACCTGGTGCGCTTTCTCGTGTGGTTGGCTTGTTTTCTCAGCGTGGCTACAACATCGAGTCTTTGAACGTATCTCCAACCGATGATCCGACGCTGTCTCGTTTGAACGTCACTACTAACTCGAGCGAAATGCAGCTTGAGCAGATTCAGAAACAACTGCATAAGCTAATCGACGTACTTAAAGTACAAGAAGTGTCTGAACTTGAACACATTGAACGTGAGCTGTTGATGGTAAAAGTACGTGCGAGCGGCTTTGCTCGTGCGGAAGTGAAGCGCACAGCGGATATCTTCCGTGGTCAGATCGTTGATGTTACGGCTTCTCAATATACGGTTCAAATGGCGGGTACTAGCGAGAAACTGGATGCCTTCATTCAGGCGCTGTCTGAAGTGACGGAAGTGCTTGAAGTAGCTCGAAGTGGTGTTGTTGGCATCGCACGAGGCGAACGTGCGTTGAAAGCCTAGACGATAAGTCTTTAAAAAATAACTTTAAAGCCGCTTTTTTAAGCGGCTTTTATTTTGTTAATTTTTTAGAGTGCTATAATCCCGCGCTGCACTTCCATTCATCTGAGTTAGCAATGCGAAATAAAAAATCAATAATTACATTGCTGATTATCTCTATCATATTGTCTTCTGCAGTATGTCTGTATTATTTGCAGCGCTACAAAGAAGTAAAACAGCAGAGCTTTGACTACTCAGCTAAGCAAGCCGTTCATCAGTTAGTGTATGCCAAGCGAGATTATGATCTTCTCAAGACTCAGTTAGTCTCGGTCATGGAGCTACTCAGTCATAGCCAGAGCTTGGTTAACTTTGCTTCCTCTCCCTCAGACCAAACCAAACATCTACTTGAAGAGGTCTGGCAATCTGTTCTCGTGAACCAGAAGTGGTATACACAAATCCATCTGTTAGATGTCACTGGCAAAGAATTGGTGCGTGTTAACTACTCCTCTGATACCGGTAGAGTGACGTTTCCTCAACAGCTGCAAGATAGGTCGGATTCTAACTACTTCCAATACGCTCAAAAACTAGAAGCCGAACAGATTGGCGGTTGGGGTATTGAGCTTGAAACTGAGCATGGTGAAGTCACCTTCCCTTATTCGCCGGTAATCCGTGTCTTTACCCCAGTAGAAACCCCTGACGAAAGAGTAGGCTACCTCGTCATCAATCTTGATGTATGGGGCTTATCGTCGCGTCTGAGCTTTTCACCAGATAACGATCTTAGAGCAGAAGTTCTCAATGACGCGGGTTACTTCATCGCGAGTAACAACAGCGGTAAGTTGTTCGGAGACTCTATTCCTGAAAGAAAAGGCTATAACCTGAAAAATATCGCGCCGAAGACGTGGGATGCGATCTCCAATGATCAGGTGGGATACGTTTTTGAAGATGGTAATTTGTTTGCCTTTAACACGGTTATGCTCGCGAACAGTCAAAAGGTCCATTTACTGATTCAACTTAATCAAAAGCAACTGATGGATCGGGCTGAGCGTGATCTAGATGATTTGGCCCATGAAGAGATCATTGTTCTGATTACGGTGCTGATATTCGCTTTCCCGTTTGCTTACCTGGTGACGCACTGCCGACGCCGAAGCCTAGAGAGTAAATTGGCACGAGCCGCATTGAATGGTATGTCGGCAGTGATGATCTCTGACAAGCAGCACCGCACAATGATGATCAACAACGAATTTGAGAACATGACTGGGTACTGCAAAAAACAGGTGATCGGTCAAAATGCATTGCAGTTGCTGCTTGAGAATACCGACCAAGTGCTCTCAAGCTCGGCTATTTGGAGTCATTTAGAGCAAGAAGAAGTATGGGAAGGGGAGGTTCAGTGTAAGAACAAGCTGCGTATTCCTTTTACTGCGATCATGCGAGTGCATGCGGTCAAAAACAATTCAGGCAAAGTCAGTTACTACATCACCTCGTTGGTTGATATTTCCGTAAGGAAGGAGCTTGAGGTACGTTTGAGGATTTTAAGTGAACGTGACTCTTTGAGTAATCTCTGGAACCGACGAAAATTCGAAGAGCAGCTGGCCTACTATTCTCGCTTAGTTGAGCGTTACCCGATCGAAGCGACCACCTGCTTAGCCTTGGTGGACATCGATAACTTCAAGCGAATCAATGATGAGCTTGGCCACGACGAAGGTGACCGTGTGATCGCTGGTGTTGCTAAACTTCTGCAAGATAGCCTTCGTGGGACGGACTTTGTTGCACGTGTCGGAGGAGAAGAGTTTGCACTCTTGATGCCACACACGTCTCTGCCAGAAGCAAAGCGCGTATTGGATCGCTTGCGAATAGAGATTGAACTGGCAGCCGGAACTAAGGTAACGGTGAGTGTTGGCTTTACTGATTTAACAAGTAACAGTACTCGCTCATACAAGTGTGCCGATGTTGCGCTTTACGAATCTAAATCGTCTGGTCGTAATACGGTCTCTATGTGTCCTAGCTACGATGATGTCGCTTAGGTTCGCTTCTATCTAGTCCTGTCTTCTATTTCCTTCACCTCTTCAAGTCGCGGCCCGACTCCTTTTTCCTTCCCCTCTTTTTATTAGGAATCTCACTTTTGAGCGACCTATGTCACAAAATCTATACAGTTAGACTAAAGTCTAATATTGGTGAAAATTTGAGCTAAAATGAACAGTAAGTAAACTACTTTGCTTCAGATTACATCGTGTTAAACGATGCAATAAATAGAGTGTTTACCAGATGTAAAAGGATGACACCGTTAACTTAATTCAGCTGGTTAGCTAGCCTTATCAATAACTTGAAAGGCAGCAGTAGAATTAGGTTAGCTGGAGCAAGAGTTTGGGGATCATACAGTCTGGTTAAAAGAGGCGTGGTATGTTTGTCGATTTTTTAGTTAGGTTAACCATAGGCACATTAGCCATTCTTGGCTTTCAACTTAGTGCATTGTATTTTTTACCTATGGTTGTGCTGCTCAATACTCATCACAAAGAGTTTTTTGGGTGGTAGTTCAGTCGTGGTACTGGAAACAAAAAAACGGAGCCGCTGGGCTCCGTTTTTATTTGGTTAGAATCTATCTTGGCATCATGCCGCTTCGATAACTTCTTCAATTCGTTTCATTGAACCTAGTAAGTGTTGATCAAGCAGTTCTGTTGCTTGTTCTACATTCTTAGAGAGTACTAGTTTCATGATCATTTCGTGCTCATCAATATTGAACAGATCATCAGATGCGCTTTCTGCAGACATAGCGAGGAAGCGGTAACGTTTCACTTGGTTAATTAGGTCATCAAAGAACTTAAACATGTTCTCTGAATCTGCACCTTCAAGCAGTGCGACATGGAATTGCTGGTGGCGCTCTTCCCATTCTACACAGTCAAACTCTTCAGATACGTACTGTACTCGCGATAGTTTATGGTAAGACGTTAGTACATCCAGTTCCCAGCTCTCATCACCTGCTGCAATCGCTTTTTTAAGCAGAACCGATGATACAACACGAAGGCTTTCGTATAGGTCATTCAGTTCTTTCTTTGATACAGGAGATACCCAGCAGCCTTTTTGTGGCTCTAGCTTTACGTATTTGCTCCAAGATAACTGTACCAAGGCTTCGCGAATAGGGGATGCGCCAACGTTGTAGCGTGCTTTTAGATCAGCAACAACAAGCTTTTGGCCTGGGGTTAACTCACCATTAAGAATATCTTGGCGAATCATCTTTGATACTTTGTCAGTGAGCGTAGGACTAGACATTACAAACCTCATCTATATATGATTTCTAGTCTGCTAATCCGTCTCTTAGAAAGAGTCAGTTGGAGGTTAACAGTACGTAGTTCTATTTTGATTGATAATACAGCGTACTGAAAAGTTAGGCAAGATTTTGTTTCATAAAAAAAGAGGGCCGAAGCCCTCTTTTATATTTTATGCGAATCGGTTCATTCTTATAGAACGTGAACAGATGCCGTGTTTGTAGTACCAGAAGCCACTAGAGCACCAGAAACCATAACTACGATGTCGCCTTTGTTACCTAGGCCAGATTGTAGAGCGATTTCTTTACCGTTGATGTAGAACGCGTCTGTGTTCTCGATAGAGTCAACAAGAACTGGCTTAACACCTTTAGTAAGAACTAGCTGTGCAGCTGTCTTTTCGTTAGTTGTTAGAGCTAGGATGTTTGCAGTTGGGAAGTACTTACGTACTGAACGTGCAGATTTACCGCCTTCAGTTGCAACAACGATTAGAGGAGCAGCTAGCTTCTCTGCTGTGTCTACAGCGCCTTTACATACTGCTTCAGTGATGCGTAGACGTGGGCTGTCTAGACGAGAACCTAGCTCAGCTTTAAGAGCTGAATCAGTACGGTTCGCGATTTGAGCCATGATAGTAACAGCTTCAACTGGGTACTTACCTTTAGCAGTTTCACCAGAAAGCATTACTGCATCAGTACCATCCATGATTGCGTTCGCAACGTCACCCGCTTCAGCACGAGTTGGACGTGGGTTGCTGATCATAGAGTCAAGCATTTGAGTTGCAGTGATAACCATCTTACGTGCACGGTTACACTTCTCGATCATCATCTTCTGAGCGAAGATTACTTCTTCAGCTGGGATTTCAACACCTAGGTCACCACGAGCAACCATGATGCCGTCAGAAGCTTCAAGGATTGAATCGAAGTTATCTACACCTTCTTGGTTTTCAATCTTAGAAATGATGTGGATGTTCTCGCCGCCGTTAGCGTTTAGAAGCTCACGGATTTCTTTAACGTCTTCTTCTTTACGGATGAAAGAAGCAGCAACGAAATCTACGCCTTGCTCACAACCAAACTTAAGGTCAGCTTTGTCTTTCTCAGAAAGAGCAGGAAGTTGAACAGAAACGCCAGGAAGGTTAACACCTTTGTTTTCGCCTAGAGCACCGTTGTTAAGAACTTTACACTTAACTTCAGTTTCTGTTGTTGCGATAACTTCCATTTCGATTAGGCCGTCATCAACAAGGATAGTGTTACCTGCTGTTAGGTCTTTAGCGAAACCTAGGTAAGTTACTGCTACTACGTCTTTGTTACCAACAACTGTTGCGTCAGTTGTGAAAGTGAACTCTTGACCAGCTACTAGATCTACGTCGTTACCATCTTCAAGTTTGATAGTACGGATTTCTGGACCTTTAGTATCTAGAAGGATAGCAAGTTGCTCACCTTTGTTTTCCATTACTTTACGGAAGTTCGCGATACGAGTGCCGTGCTCTGCGAAATCACCGTGAGAGAAGTTAAGACGCATAACGTTCATGCCAGCATCTACTAGTTCAGTTAGCTTCTCTACAGATTCAGTTTTAGGGCCAATCGTACATACGATTTTGGTCTTTTTCATGGAAGGTACTCTCCGGTAAGTATTGTTACAATTTGAAATTTATTTAAGTTCTGAAGATTGGTCCGCTACATCAACATTTTGTGCCTGTTGTGTAAAAGCGCGGGACTTCCAATATGTCCTTCAGAGTTGTAAGTCTTTCATCAATTTTAGTCATTTTATGACTAAAAGATTTTGATTCAATATCGGTTTTCTGTGACTTACCCCACTATATAGGGGGTAAGTTGCAAAAAAATAACAGTCAGTTTTGTAATTTTTTTTCTTTTCGGGTGCGGATTCTACCACCTAATGAGTTCAATATCACTGCTTAACAATTGTCTTAGGACAAGGTTTTATCGCTATTTATTAATTTTTTGGATCAAAATAAATGGACTAAATAGTTTCGTTGTAACTATAATATGTTTCACATCGAAACTTAATGGCCTTTTTTAAATGTCGAAACGAAACACCCAGCTCAGAAGACATGCAATTTCTAACCTAGTGAATGAAAAAGGGGAGGTTAGTGTTGATGAATTATCCGCTAAGTTCGAAACCTCAGAAGTCACTATTAGAAAGGACTTGGCGTCTTTAGAGAAAAACGGTCAGCTTTTACGCCGTTATGGTGGTGCGATTTCGTTACCGAAAGAGGTTGTCAACGAAGAACTGGGTCAACAAGTTTCGACTCGAAAGATTTCATTGGCAAAAGCCGCTGCAGATTTAATTCGCGACCATAACCGCATCGTGATCGATAGTGGCAGTACGACCGGTGCTCTAATTCAGCAGCTTAATGCTAAGCGTGGCTTGGTTGTTATGACCAACTCATTGCACGTTGCTAATGCGCTTAATGAGCTTGAAAGCGAGCCGACGTTATTAATGACTGGCGGCACTTGGGATACCCATTCGGACTCTTTCCAAGGCAAAGTTGCAGAGTCGGTACTTCGTGCTTACGATTTTGACCAACTATTTATTGGGGCTGATGGTATCGACCTCGATAGAGGCACAACCACGTTTAACGAACTGGTTGGCCTGAGCAAAGTAATGGCTGAAGTGTCACGAGAAGTGATCGTGATGGTTGAGTCGGAAAAGGTGGGACGAAAGATCCCTAACTTAGAGCTGGCATGGGAACACATTGACATCTTAATTACCGATACAGACTTAGGCGAAGAATCCAAAGCAAGTATCGAATCACATGATGTTCGAGTGATCCTGACCGATCCAGCGTAAAAACAAATTTAAGTGTTATGCATTTACCTTCCTATAATTGATCTTAATGAAGATTTGGCCTTTGCTTGCTGCCAATAGGAATAAAACAAAATTGATGGAGTGAAACTATGTGTGGAATTGTTGGTGCAGTAGCACAGCGTGATGTAGCTGAAATTTTAGTAGAAGGCCTTCGTCGTCTAGAATACCGTGGCTACGATTCAGCTGGTGTCGCTGTAGTCGATACTGAATCTAACCTAACTCGTGTACGCCGCCTAGGTAAAGTACAAGAGCTAGCTGACGCAGTAGAAGAGCAACAAGTGATTGGTGGTACAGGTATCGCTCATACACGTTGGGCGACACACGGTGAGCCGTCTGAAGCGAACGCACACCCACACATGTCTGGTGATATTGCCGTTGTACACAATGGCATTATCGAAAACCACGAAGCACTGCGCGCTATGCTGCAAGAGCGTGGTTACGTATTTACTTCACAAACGGATACAGAAGTTATTGCTCACTTAGTTGAGTGGGAACTTCGCACTTCAGCTTCTTTGGTTGAAGCGCTACAGAAAACAGCAAAACAATTAGACGGTGCGTACGGCACGGTTGCGGTTGATCGTAAAGATCCTAGCCGTATCGTTGTAGCTCGTTCTGGTAGCCCGATCGTTATCGGTTTTGGTGTCGGCGAGAACTTCCTTGCTTCTGATCAACTGGCGCTACTGAGCGTAACTCGTCGCTTCATGTACCTAGAAGAAGGTGATGTTGCTGAGGTAACTCGTCGTGATGTTACGGTATTTGATGTAGCGGGTGAGCGTGTTGAGCGTGAAATCGTTGAGTCAAACGCTGAACACGACGCAGGTGACAAAGGTCAATACCGCCACTTCATGCAGAAAGAGATCTTCGAGCAGCCAACAGCGCTGATCAATACAATGGAAGGCCGTATCTCTGACACTTCGGTTATCACTAACGCGATCGGCGTTAAAGCTGAAGAGATCCTAAGCAAGGTTGAACACGTGCAGATCATCGCATGTGGTACGTCTTACAACTCAGGCATGGCAGCGCGTTACTGGTTTGAATCTCTAGCTGGCGTAAGCTGTGACGTAGAGATTGCTTCTGAATTCCGTTACCGTGATTTCGTTGTTCGTCCGAACAGCCTATTGGTGACTCTGTCTCAATCTGGTGAAACGGCGGATACGCTTGCTGCACTTCGTCTTGCAAAAGAGAAGGGTTATATGTCTGCAATGACTATCTGTAACGTTGCGGGTTCTTCACTGGTTCGTGAATCTGATTTTGCCTTCATGACTCGCGCAGGAACAGAGATCGGTGTTGCTTCTACTAAAGCTTTCACAACTCAACTAGCAGCGATGCTGATGATGGTAACGTCAATTGGTCGTCTACAAGGTCGTATCAATGAAGAAAAAGAAGCGGAAATCGTTCAAGCACTTCACCAACTGCCTGCTGATATCGAGAAAGCATTAGCGTTCGATAAAGAAATTGAAGCACTGGCACCTGATTTTGCTGATAAGCATCACACACTGTTCTTGGGTCGTGGTGAGTTCTACCCAATCGCGATGGAAGCGTCTCTTAAACTGAAAGAGATCTCTTACATCCACGCAGAAGCATACGCAGCTGGTGAGCTTAAGCACGGTCCTTTGGCTCTTATCGATGCAGATATGCCTGTAGTCGTTATTGCACCAAGCAACGACTTGCTAGAGAAGCTGAAATCGAACGTTGAAGAAGTGCGTGCTCGTGGCGGTCTACTTTACGTATTCGCTGATGAAGATGCGGGCTTTGAAAGCGATGAGAACATGAAGATCATCAAGATGCCTCACGTAAGTGAAGTAACAGCGCCTATCTACTACACAGTACCGATGCAGCTGCTGTCTTACCATGTCGCACTAATAAAAGGTACCGACGTTGACCAACCTCGTAACCTAGCGAAAGCGGTAACGGTTGAGTAATCGACAGCTTACCTAAGATATAGATAATAAGAAGCCCATCCTGTGATGGGCTTTTTTATGTCTGTTAGTTAACGATCAGTGTTAGAGCTAGCTTTAACGGCGTTAAGCGTTAAGCATTAAGCATTAAGCATTAAGTGCTTGCTCTAGGTCAGCCAAGATATCGTCAATGTGTTCAATACCTACTGAGAGGCGAATCATCTCTGGTGACACACCTGCTTGCTTTTGTTCCGCTTCGCTTAATTGACGGTGTGTTGTAGAAGCAGGGTGACAAGCGAGAGATTTTGCATCGCCAATGTTGACCAAACGTTTGAAGATTTGCAGCGCATCATAGAAACGAACACCGGCTTCATAACCATCTTTCAAGCCAAAAGATAAAATGGCAGACGGCTTACCTTGCATGTATTTCTCAGCCAATGGGTAGAACTCAGAGGTTGGTAACCCCGCGTAGCTTACCCAACTCACATTCTCATGTTGCTTAAGGTATTCTGCTACTTTCAGTGCATTCTCGGTGTGTCGCTCCATGCGTAGCGACAACGTTTCTAGACCCTGCATCAACATGAAGGCATTCATGGGTGACAGTGCTGCGCCTGTATTACGCAATGGAACGGTTCGAGCGCGGCCAATAAATGCGGCTTCACCAAAGGCTTCGGTATACACCACACCGTGGTAAGAAGGTTCTGGTTGATTAAAGACCGGGAAGCGATCTTTGTGCTCTGCCCATGGGAATTTGCCTGAATCGACAATAACACCACCCAACGTCGTTCCGTGACCACCAACGTATTTGGTTAGCGAGTGCACCACAATATCGGCACCAAAATCGATAGGTTTACACAACACAGGTGTCGCCACCGTGTTATCGACAATCACAGGTACACCTTGTGCGTGAGCAAGCTCAGCAACACGCTCTAAGTCGATAATATTACCTGCTGGGTTACCGATACTTTCACAGTAAACCGCCTTGGTTTTTTCATCGATCAGTGCCGCTAAGCTTTCTGGTTTGTCGTCTTTAGCAAAACGAACTTCAATTCCTTGGTTTGGCAACATGTGAGCAAATAGGGTGTAAGTACCACCGTAAAGCTGAGGCGTTGAGACAATGTTGTCACCGATTTGCGCCAACGTCTGAATCGCGTAGTTGATCGCAGCACTGCCCGCACTTACCACTAAGCCTGCAATCCCCCCTTCTAAGGCTGCCATGCGTTTTTCTAACACATCATTGGTTGGATTCATTATCCGTGTGTAGATATTACCTGGCACCGCAAGGTTAAACAGGTCGGCGCCATGTTGTGCGTCATCGAATTCGTAAGCGACGGTTTGGTAGATTGGAGTGGCAACCGATTTGGTTGTTGGATCAGTGTCGTAACCGAAGTGAATCGAGAGTGTTTCGTCTTTCATGTTTCTTCCCTGAACTATTGAATGATTTGTGTACACTCATATTGCCGATTTTTTTATAAAAGAAAAGTATGTTTAGTCACAGAGAGGCAATTGGAATTGTGTGCGGGATGTTTCGTTATTGGTTAGGAAATGCAGGGCGTAAGTTGTACAGATTTAGAAAAGCAAAAAGCCAGAGCAGCATGAACTGTTCTGGCTTTTCTAATTTGGTGGCCCCTCCCAGATTTGAACTGGGGACCGAACGATTATGAGTCGTGCGCTCTAACCACTGAGCTAAGGGGCCGTAGGGCATAGATTATAGGGGAAGCGTTCAATGGTGTCTAGACACTATAAGGGGCAATTCCGCTTACATCTTAGCCACTTAAATCACACAGATAAAAAAAAGGTGAGCCAACGCTCACCTTTTCTTATTTATGCTTAAAAGCTAACCACACTTGAGTGTGCGATTACTCGTCTAGGAAGCTACGCAGAGTTTCTGAGCGGCTTGGGTGACGAAGTTTACGCAGTGCTTTTGCTTCGATCTGACGGATACGTTCACGAGTTACGTCGAACTGTTTACCAACCTCTTCAAGAGTGTGGTCAGTGTTCATGTCGATACCGAAACGCATACGCAGTACTTTAGCTTCACGAGGTGTTAGGCCTGCAAGAACGTCTTTAGTTGCACCGCGTAGGCTGGTTGCCGTTGCAGAGTCTAGAGGTAGTTCTAGCGTTGTATCTTCGATGAAATCACCTAGGTGCGAATCTTCGTCGTCACCGATTGGTGTCTCCATTGAGATTGGCTCTTTAGCGATTTTCAGTACTTTACGGATCTTGTCTTCAGGCATTTGCATGCGTTCAGCCAGTTCTTCCGGAAGTGGTTCACGACCCATCTCTTGTAGCATTTGACGAGAGATACGGTTTAGTTTGTTGATCGTTTCGATCATGTGAACCGGAATACGGATAGTACGAGCTTGGTCGGCAATCGAACGAGTGATTGCTTGACGGATCCACCAAGTAGCGTAAGTAGAGAACTTGTAACCACGACGGTATTCAAACTTATCTACCGCTTTCATCAGACCGATGTTACCTTCTTGGATTAGATCCAGGAATTGTAGACCACGGTTTGTGTACTTCTTAGCAATCGAGATTACTAGACGTAAGTTCGCTTCAACCATCTCTTTCTTCGCACGACGAGCTTTCGCTTCACCGATGGACATACGACGGCTGATATCTTTGATGCTTTGAACAGTAAGAGACGTTTCACGTTCGATCATATCCAGTTTTTGGATAGAGCGACGGATGTCGTGCTCGTTACGTTTGATCTTTTCTGCGTATGGCTTGTCTGAAGCAAGAACTTCATCCAACCATGCTTCGCTAGATTCGTTGCCAGTAAATAGAGCAATGAAAGATTTCTTCGGCATTTTGCCGTACTCAACCGTTTGACGCATGATTAGACGTTCTTGAGTACGTACGCGATCCATAGAGTTACGCAGTTCGTTTACTAGGTAATCAAACTGTTTTGGTGTTAGACGGAACTCTTTGAATACGTCTTGCATCATTGTCGTTGCAAGCGTTGCTTTCGGGCTTTCATGGCCGTACTCGTTGATCGCTAGCTGACGGTTCTGGTAGCTAGTACGAAGCGCTGTGAACTTCTCAAGAGCAAGCTCAGGATCGATACCTGTATCTTCTTCTTCCTCTTCCTCGTCGTCTTCAGCGTCTTCTTTGTCTTCGTCTTCCAGATCAGTTTCAGCAAGTTCTGAACCGATGTGAGTCGCCGTTGGCGCAGCTGTGCCATCGTCGTCTGGGTCAACAAAGCCATTGATTAGGTCTGTTAAGCGAATCTCTTCTGCTTGTACGCGGTCAAACTGTTCCAAGATGTATGGAATAGTGCCTGGGTACTCAGCAACCGATAGTTGAACTGTATTGATACCATCTTCAATACGTTTCGCAATGTCGATTTCGCCTTCACGAGTCAGTAGTTCAACCGTACCCATTTCACGCATGTACATACGAACTGGGTCAGTAGTACGGCCAATCTCGCTTTCTACGCTTGAAAGCGCAGCAGCTGCAGCTTCGGCTGCATCTTCATCTATATTGGCATCGTCATCATTAAGTGCTAGATCATCAGCATCAGGTGCAGTTTCAACTACCTTGATACCCATGTCGTTGATCATTTGAATGATGTCTTCTACCTGTTCAGAATCCACGATTTCTGCAGGTAGGTGGTCGTTTACTTCGGCGTAGGTCAGATAGCCTTGTTCCTTGCCTTTAATAACAAGTAATTTAAGCTGTGACTGCGGATTTTGATCCATAGATGATATCCAACTTCAGGTCTGGTGAAGGACGTTGCATTCTCAAATGCAAACCAATTATGTTAACAAATTTATTAAATGCTGACTAATCAAACAGGGTTACGCTTTTAGATCTAGCATTAAAGCTAGTAGCTCCCTTTTTTCTTCGGCTGATAAACCGACGCTTCTTGCTTTGGCCTGCAGGTTTTCAATTTGTTTTTCAACGCACTGGGCAAGTATATTGTCCAATGAGTCTAAAAATATGTCTTCTTGATTGTCTTCGTCGAGGGGGATTTCCCAGCTCGCGAGACGAGACAGAAGAGCCTCATGTTTATTGTGTCGCCAATGCTCTAATAATTGACCTGTGTTGATATGGGGATGCGCATGGCATTTATCAAGTACTTCGACGAATAAACTTAGTCCAGGCAGCTGTAAGCCTTTGACACTTGATAAATCCGGTACCATATCAGCATAGCTCGGATTTTGGATAAGCAAAGCGATAACTTCACGCATTGGAGTGCGTTTCAGCTCTTTATGCGGTTGAGGTATCGGGTTCTGTGTATGAACACGCGCTCGCCTCAATTGGTTATCAAATCCAGTGCGCTCATCGAGCAATTTTTCGAGCAACTCTTGGAAGTAACTGTCAGGGATTTTGTTAATCAATGCGCTAGCGTGTGCGCGCAGTGCCGATTTCCCTTCGGTTGTTCCCAAGTTTAACTTGTGTATTTCAATCAGGTTATCGAACAAATAGGTCGAAAGCGGTGTCGCATTTTGAACAAGCTGTTCGAAAGCGGCTTTGCCGTGTTCTCTTATATAGCTGTCTGGGTCTTCACCGTCGGGCAAGAATAGAAACTTGAGTGTGTTACCGGTTTTCAGGTACTCAAGGGCATTTTCTAGTGCGCGCCACGCGGCTTCTTTACCTGCTCGGTCACCATCGTAACAACAAACCACTGTGCTGGTTTGGCGGAACAGCATTTGAACGTGGTCACCGGTTGTCGATGTGCCCAGTGATGCTACTGAGTAATCAACACCATATTGCGCTAATGCCACGACATCCATGTAACCTTCAACCACAAGTATTTGCGGCGGTTCACGGTAGGCTTGCAGCACTTCATAAAGGCCGTAAAGCTCTTTACCTTTATGGAAGATAGGCGTTTCTGGTGAGTTGAGATATTTTGGAGTACCGTCTTCTAATACACGACCACCAAAACCAATCACACGGCCACGACGATCGCGAATCGGGAACATTACGCGTCCACGGAATCGGTCGTATCGGTTACCTTTATCGTTCTCAATTAACATGCCGCCAGTTACGAGCATGTCTTGGGCTTCTTTCTGTTGGCCAAAGTTCTTACGAACTAAGTCCCACTCATCGGCCACATAACCAATGCCAAACTTCTGGACGATCTCGCCCGAAAGGCCACGATTCTTTAGGTAATCAATCGCAGGTTTGTTGGCTGATATTTTCAGTTGAGAGCGGTAAAAATTACTGATGCCGCCCATCAAATCGTAGAGGTTACGTTTTTGTTCGCTGTTGGCTCTTGGTGCTGTTGATATCTCGCCGCTACGTTGCTCTCTAGGAACATCGAGGCCTAAGAAAGAGGCAAGCTCTTCAATCGCTTCAATAAAATCGAGACGTTCGAACTCCATAATGAAGTCGATAGCATTACCGTGTACGCCACAACCAAAGCAGTGATAAAACTGTTTTTCTTGGCTTACGCTAAAAGAAGGGGTCTTTTCGTTGTGGAATGGGCAACAAGCACCATAGTTTTTGCCTTTTTTCTTAAGTTTCACGCGTGCGTCCACTATGTCGACAATGTCGAGACGCGCTAGGAGATCATCAATGAAACTACGCGGGATGTGTCCTGCCATAAAACCTTAGAAAAATGCACTAACTGAGAGTGTGGATAATAATAGTTTGAATAGGTTACAGATACAAACAAGCCGTGCGTTCCGAAGGATTGCACGGCTTGTTGCAATTTGATTTGGGATTAAGCGAGTTTAGAACGAACTAAACCACTAACTTTACCCATATCTGCACGCCCTTGAATTTGTGGTTTCAAGATAGCCATTACTTTACCCATGTCTTGCATGCCCGCTGGTTGAGCTTCAGCGATTGCGCTATCAAGTAGTGCAATAACTTCTTCATCAGTTAGCGGTTGAGGCATAAAGCCTTCAAGTACCGTAATTTCTGCTTTTTCCACGTCAGCAAGATCTTGACGATTTGCTGATTCATATTGAGCAACAGAATCGCGACGTTGCTTAACCATTTTAACTAATACAGCAAGAATGTCGTCATCGTTCAGAGTGATCCGTTCGTCAACTTCACGTTGCTTAATTGCTGAAAGAGCTAAGCGGATAGTGCCAAGGCGCGGTTTGTCCTTGGCTTTCATCGCTAATTTTTGCTCTTCTTTGAGTTGTTCAATAAGAGCCATAACTCAGTCCTTATGGATTAAGTTATTAGTACAGGCGAACGCGACGTGCGTTTTCGCGAGCTAGCTTCTTAGCGTGACGCTTTTGAGCTGCTGCTTTAGCGCGTTTGCGAACTGTAGTTGGCTTTTCGTAGTGCTCGCGACGGCGAACTTCAGAAAGGATACCTGCTTTTTCACAAGAGCGCTTGAAACGACGTAGTGCAACGTCGAACGGTTCGTTTTCACGTACTTTAACTATTGGCATATGCCTTTCACCTCAGGGGTTATTCATTATCGCTGGCTACTCAGTACCAAATCAGAGAAGTTACCCATCGAGCTAACTCTCTATTCGCGTTTGGCCATTAACCAGCTTGATCAAAAATGGTGCGGAATTTTAATCCGATCACAGTGGCTTTGTAAAGCACTTTGTCGATTATAGTCTGTACAATATTTGTTTGAAGAGCTTAGGCAGGGTAATATTGCGCTAATTTCCCATTTTAGACGAAAGCGTGCCGAGAAAATTATGCGCATTATTGGTATTGAAACCTCTTGTGATGAAACAGGAATCGCGATTTATGATGATGAGCAAGGGCTGCTTTCTCATCAATTATATAGCCAAGTAAAGCTGCACGCCGATTACGGTGGTGTGGTACCTGAGCTAGCTTCACGTGACCACGTGAAAAAAACAATTCCTCTTATTAAAGCGGCATTAGCTGAAGCGAACCTAACGTCGAAAGACATTGATGGTGTGGCTTACACGGCTGGCCCTGGTTTAGTGGGTGCACTGCTGGTTGGTGCAACGATTGGTCGCAGTATTGCTTATGCGTGGGGAGTGCCTGCAGTGCCTGTTCACCATATGGAAGGTCACCTTCTTGCGCCAATGCTAGAAGATAACCCACCACCATTCCCATTTGTGGCTCTGCTGGTTTCTGGCGGCCATACCATGATGGTAGAAGTGAAAGGTATTGGTGAATACCGAATCCTTGGTGAATCGATTGATGATGCAGCGGGTGAAGCGTTTGATAAAACCGCGAAACTGATGGGCTTAGATTACCCTGGTGGTCCACTGTTATCTCGTTTGGCGGAAAAAGGCACTCCGGGTCGTTTTAAGTTCCCGCGTCCAATGACCGATCGTCCGGGTCTAGATATGAGCTTTTCTGGTTTGAAGACGTTCGCAGCGAATACCATTCGCGATAACGATAATGATGACCAAACTCGCGCTGATATCGCTTATGCATTCCAAGAAGCTGTTTGTGCAACCTTAGTAATCAAGTGTAAGCGAGCCTTGGTTGAAACGGGCATGAAACGTATAGTGATTGCTGGCGGTGTAAGTGCCAACAAACAACTGCGTGTTGAGCTTGAAGCTCTTGCTAAGAAAGTCGGTGGTGAGGTGTACTACCCACGCACAGAATTCTGTACAGATAATGGTGCGATGATCGCTTATGCGGGCATGCAGCGCCTAAAGAATGGCGAAACGGCTGATTTGTCTGTTCATGCCACACCGCGTTGGCCTATTGACCAGCTAGAGCCAATTGCGTAATTGAATATAGTGTTTCGATAAACGGTCGCCTTGTGCGGCCGTTTTTATATCCTAGCTTACCGACTGTATGTCGATAAATAATTGCTGATAGAGATTAGGGAAGAAAATGAACAAGTTCACAGTAGACAATCAATCGATGGCGTACCTAGATGAAGGTCAAGGCCCTGTTGTTGTACTCGGCCACAGCTACCTTTGGGATAGTGCAATGTGGAAGCCGCAGATCGAAGCGTTAAAAACTCAGTATCGCTGTATTGTTCCAGAGCTTTGGTCTCACGGTGAGTCTCAAGCTGCACCCGCTTCGATGCGTAACTTGAAAGATTACGCTCAGCACGTTTTGGCTCTGCTTGATCATTTAGAGATCGAAGAATTCTCAGTGGTTGGCTTATCGGTTGGCGGTATGTGGGGAACAGAGTTAGCGGAACTTGCACCTGCACGTATTAAGTCTTTGGTTCTAATGGATACTTTTGTGGGTTTAGAACCAGAGGTTGCTCACGCTAAGTACTTCAGCATGTTAGACACCATCACTCAAACTAAGATGGTTCCTCAACCAATTGTTGAAGCGGTTGTTCCACTGTTCTTTGCTAATGATGCTCAAACCAACACGCCAGCTTTAGTTGAAGGTTTTACTCAGCAGTTATCAGCTCTTGAGGGCGACAACGCTGAAGAAGTGGCACGAATTGGTCGAATGGTGTTTGGACGTCGCGATATGATTGAATCGGTAGAGAACTTTGCATTGCCAGTTTTGATTGCCGTTGGACAAGAAGATAAGCCACGTCCAGCATTGGAATCTTACTTAATGCACGATTGCATTACAGGCAGTGAGTTAGTGGTGATTCCTGGGGCGGGTCATATTAGTTCGCTAGAGCAGCCAGAGTTTGTTAACGCTATGCTGAAGACGTTTTTAGATAAACATCTGCTGTAAGCTCTAAAATACTGAGTATGATTGATCGACTCATACTTACGTCGCTTTAAACGTATCTCGGTTTTAAAATGGTTCGGCTTAGACATGACAGTTTAAGCCGATTTTTTTTGCCCGAGTTTTGGTTCGCTGCCATCGAGTAGGCGGCGGATATTCTGGTGGTGACGTAACACGATCAAACAGCACAGCATGGCTACTGGCAATGTGTATTGAGGTTTGACTAACCAAGCGTAGAAAGGGGCAAGTAGCACAGTAACCAGTGCCGCTAAAGAAGAGTAACGAAACAAAAACGCGACCACTAACCAAGTCGCCATGATCATTCCGGTTAGATCGAATCCTATTGGGGCGATAGCGCCAAGTGCGGTTGCCACGCCTTTACCACCTTTGAAGTGGAAGAAGATCGGATACATATGGCCAAGACACGCCGCAATTGCCACAACCCCAAGAATGATTGGGTCGATCTTGAGGTAGTAGCCAAGCCAGACAGGGATAGTGCCTTTCAGCATGTCACACAAAAGGACGGCAGCTGCTGCGCCTTTACCGCCAACACGCAGGACATTGGTTGCTCCTGGGTTGTTAGAACCTACTGTTCGAGGATCTGGGAGCCTCAAAACTCGGCATATCAAGACCGCACTAGAGATTGAACCTAGCAAATAGGCTGCAATGATCATGATTAGTGCCAATGGGGTCATGTCTTTCCTTAAACGGTTATAAGCCTAACGATGGGAAAATAATGCTCAATCCAAGAGTAATTGATATCATATCTCGAATTACGCAAATAATACGTTTTTTTCCCCTATATGGGTATCCGACCTCTAAAAGGACAAGTCATGGCACTGGATAAAGTTTTCATTGAACAGCTAGAAGTAATTACAACGATCGGTGTTTACGATTGGGAACAAGAGATTAAACAAAAACTTGTGCTTGATATTGAAATGGCTCATGACAACCGCCCAGCAGGTAAGAGTGATGATGTGGTTGATGCTTTGGACTACTCGACTGTGAGTACTGCCGTGCTTGAGCACATTGCGAATGGCCGATTTCTATTGGTTGAACGTGTCGCAGAAGAAGTCGCTGAATTGATCATGACTCAATTCTCTGTGCCGTGGATTAAAATCCGCTTAGCGAAACCTGGCGCAGTGCCACAAGCAAAAGCCGTTGGCGTGATCATCGAACGAGGTCAAGCATGACAGTAGCCTATGTTGGTGTTGGCACGAACATAGACCGCGATAAGCATGCAAGGGTGGCATGGACAGAGCTTCAATCGTTAGGGACTAACCTTAAATGCTCTAAAATCTATCACTGTGAGCCCGTGGGTTTTAATAGCCATCCGTTTTATAACTTTGTGATAGAGCTCGACACGTCACTCTCATTGACTGAATTTTCACAGCAGCTGCGTAAAATTGAGTTTAAATGGGGTCGCTCTCAAGATGCGCACAAACTACAAGATCGAAAGCTCGATCTTGATATTGTGCTGTTTGGAGAGGAGGTTTCTGAGCGTGAACCAGAATTACCACGCAGTGATATCTACAAATATCCTTTTGTAACACAACCGCTTTATGATCTTTGTCCTGCGAGAGTGATCCCGCAAGACGGAAGAACCGTCAGTGAAATATGGCAGAAGATGCAGCAATTAGACTCGCTCTCTGTCGTAGATATAAAACTATAATTTTTAAGGTAAGTAATGAGTTATTTTGAAGCATTTATATTGGCGTTGGTGCAAGGCTTTACTGAGTTTTTACCTATTTCCAGTTCTGCACACCTAATCCTTCCTTCTGCTGTTTTAGGCTGGGAAGATCAAGGCTTGGCTTTTGATGTGGCTGTCCACGTTGGTACTTTGGCAGCCGTGGTTATCTATTTCCGTAAAGAAGTGGTCTCCCTGTTGAGCGCATTCTTTGGTTCAGTGTTTAAAGGCGATCGCAGTAAAGAAGCGAAGTTAGCGTGGATGATCATTCTCGCGACGATTCCTGCATGTATCTTTGGCTTGTTGATGAAAGATATTGTTGAGCTTTACTTACGCAGTGCGTGGGTGATCGCGACGACAACGATTATCTTTGGTCTATTGTTATGGTGGGTGGACAAGAACTCAAGCCTGCGCGATGACGAATACCAAGCGGGTTGGAAAAAGGCGCTGTTTATTGGTCTTGCTCAAGCAATGGCGATCATTCCGGGCACGTCTCGTTCTGGCGCAACCATTACCGCGGCGCTTTACCTTGGTTTCACACGTGAAGCGGCGGCTCGATTCTCTTTCTTGATGTCTATCCCAATCATCACTCTGGCTGGTGGTTATTTAGGTCTTAAGTTGGTGACAAGCGGTGATCCAATCCATGTTGGCACTTTGCTAACGGGCGTTGCGGTGTCTTTCATCAGTGCTTACATCTGTATCCACTTCTTCTTGAAGCTTATCTCTCGTATGGGCATGACACCGTTCGTTATCTACCGCCTGATTCTAGGTTGTGGTCTGTTTGCTTTCTTAATGATGCAGTAACAGACACAGGCAACGGTCTCGCTGTAAGAATTGAAACAAAAGGCCCGCTTAACTGCGGGCTTTTTATACGTTTTAGGTAGAGCGGCGACGATTAACTGCTAGCGAGTTCTGATAGGGCGTTTTCAATTGCGATGGCTCTGCGTTTCTCTTGTTCTTCTCGAATATCTTTGCCTTTAAAACCATCGGTAATGATCGCTTTTACTTCGACTTGAAGCGCCGCTTGGTAGGCGACTTCAAAGCGCGCTTTTTGAGGATAATGCTGATCTTCTAATCCTTTTCGGCCTGCGTGGTCGGCCTGGCAGCAAAGTAGTATATCGTCGAGCCTATCTGGCTTACGCCAAACATCGAACTTGTTGAGAACCTTGAGAAAGGTGGTTGGTTTGAGCTCGCCTGCGCGGTGGATATTAGAATGTTGCTCGCACACTAACAACGCAAGGTCTCTGAACTCATTGGGCACTCTCACTCGCTCACACAGTTTCTTGATTATCTTAACACCTGTGTGGCAGTGCATTTTATGGCTTGGCCATTCAGCTTGTGGTGTGACGCCTTTACCTAAGTCATGCACTTGAGCTGCAAAGCGTACCGGTAGCGATGGGCTTAATAGTGCGGCTTGCTGAGCAACCATCAGAGTGTGAATACCCGTGTCGATTTCAGGGTGCCATTTTTCAGGTTGAGGGACGCCAAATAGAGCGTCAATCTCAGGTAATACGACTGCCAATGCACCACACTCTTTCAATACAGAGAGGAACACTTCAGGGTGCGGTGTACTAAGAGACTTATGCCACTCTTGCCAAACTCGCTCTGCAGTAAGGTGTGCCAGCTCACCAGATTGGACGATCTCACTCATCATATCCATGGTTTCAGGTGCAACCGTGAAGTTAAGATGGTGAAGCTTGGCGGCGAAGCGAGCCACACGCAGTACACGAAGAGGGTCTTCAACAAAAGCGTCTGAAACGTGTCTTAAGATACGATCCGAGAGATCTTTCTGGCCATGATAAGGATCGTGAAGTTGGCCTTTATCATCTTGAGCTATAGAGTTGATGGTCAGATCTCGACGCATCAGGTCTTCTTCCAAACTCACGTCTGGCGCGAAGTAACATTCGAAGCCTGTGTAACCAGAGCCTGATTTTCTCTCAGTGCGAGCCAGTGCGTGCTCTTCTTTGGTTTTTGGGTGCAAGAATACCGGGAAATCTTTTCCCACAGCAGTAAAGCCAAGGTTTTCCATCTCTTGAGGGGTACTCCCTACCACGACCCAATCTCTATCATAACTATCAATATTGAGCAGCTTATCGCGCACTGCTCCACCGACTAGATAGCGTTGTAGCCCGTTGTCTTTTGGTAGGCTATCGTAAATTTGCAACTTATCACCTCGAAATGTTTTATCACTGCTGGACTTTACTGCAAGCAATGGTACTTTCCATTAATCGTAATTATAGGGCAGCACATGTATAAGGAATATTTTGGCTTCGTTGAGATGCCATTTTCGATTGTACCAAATTCTCGCTACTTGTTTTTGAGTCAGCGCCATCAAGAAGCGATGCAGAACCTACAAGCCGGTTTAGGCGAGGGTGGGGGCTTTGCGATGCTTACTGGTGAGGTTGGTACAGGGAAAACAACGGTCGCTAAGGCGATGTTGTCTTCATTGGATAGTCATACTCAGGCTGGCCTTATACTTAACCCTACGTTTTCAAATACGGATTTACTAGAAGCTATCTGCGATGAGTTTGAGGTCGAGTACCCAGAACAAGCATCGTTGAAACAGCTCAGTCAGGCTATTCATTATTTTCTACTTGATAGCCATGCCGAAGGCATTCAAACCCTATTGGTGATCGATGAAGCCCAACACCTCGCTGCCGATGTGTTGGAGCAGTTACGCCTTCTAACAAACTTGGAAACCGACAATCGTAAGCTGTTAAAAGTACTGTTGGTCGGCCAGCCGGAATTACAACAGCACTTACAAACCACGCAGCTACGTCAGCTAGCACAGCGCATTACTGGTCGTTATCACTTACTGCCTCTTAATACCGAAGAAACGGGCAAGTACATCGCGTTTCGTTTGGAGACGGCGGGTGGCGAGCAGATGTTGTTTTCGAACCGTTCTATCAAGCTGATTGCTCAATATACGCATGGTATTCCAAGGCTCATTAACTTGGTGTGTGATAAAGCACTGCAGTTGGCTTTTCATGACGGTGAGCAGCTACCGAGCAATGAAACGGTTAACCGAGCGTGTCAGCAGGTTATGTCCTTTCAGGCCGATGTGTATCACGTCGAGAAAGCTCTAACTTCTCGTGTCGCGCCTAAGTTATTCCAATACGCAGGGATTGCGACGTTAAGCGTTGGTCTTGCAATAGCGACCTTTAACTTCGCTCCAAGCTATATCAATGCTTGGTTGCCTACGGATGCATCAAATGAAGCAAAGACGGAAGTGTTAGCACGTACTCAGCGTTCTTTGGTATTAGATGTTCCTAAGTTGGTTGCTGAGCCAAAACCTGCCAAGTTTGAATTGCCACAACACATTCAACAACATTTGATGCAGGGAATCAATCGTTCTCTCGCTATCAAGGACTTGTATACGCTCTGGGGGTATCAGTCTTCACTGCGTGATGGCTTGTGCTTAAGTGAGCCGCAAAGTGTCTTTGTGTGCGAGCAACAACAGTCAAATTTGGATACATTGTTAGAGCTTGGCGTACCCGTGGTCCTTAATCTGGATATCGATCAAGAACCAGTGTTTGCTGTGCTTTATGGTGCGTCTGAGGAGTCTGTCGAGCTCCTCGTTAACGAAAAGCTCTTGGTGATGCCTAAGCGTACCTTAAAGAAAATCTGGCAAGGTGATTATGTCGCGATTTGGAAACAGCCACTCAGAGAGACCCTTAAAGAGGGCTATCAAGGTGAAGCGGTTGCTTTGCTTGATCTACTGCTTTCTGAAGTATTAGGAGAGGTTGTTTCCGGTAGTGATGTATTTGATTATGAGTTAAAAATGAAAATCGAAGCATTTCAAACGTGGCAAGGTATGTCTGTTGATGGCATTGCAGGTAAGCGCACCTTAGCAAGATTGCAGAGATTAGCTCAACTCGATTCGCCTAAGCTGATGTCACTAGAAGGGGGCGAAAGCTAATGTCACGTATTATGCACGAACTTAAACAGCCGTCTCACAAGCCATCTTCTATTAATCAGCACTCTCTTAGCAAACCAAGCTTCAAAGGCTACCAGAATCATCATGTTCCTAATTCTGCAAAAGGGATGAGCAACAAGCGAGGTTCATCGTTAGCGATGGGGCTACTCTTAATCTTGGTTCCTTCTTTGTTGGTGGGTGGCGTCTTGGCTTATCAATCGTATATCCAACAACAAGAAGCCGCGAACCAAGCTGCCAATGTCGCTCTGCCAGAATTTAAAACTGAATCAGACATTGAGCCTGAAATTGCGGATGCTGATATAGCAAGCATGGATGCCGTGTCTGAGGAAGAAGATGCCTTGTTCACCGTTCGCCCTGCACCGGCGAGCCAACCGTTGAAAGCATTGCCACGCCAAGAGATGTATGCACAGATTGATTCTGGCGCTAATCGTGCAAACACCGCTGGTGGCTCAGCAGTGATCTTCGCTAATGCTGATAACAACACTCAAATGACAGCCAGTTCTGAATCGTCATCCGTTCAGCCAGGCGCGAGTGATGAAACGACTGCTCTGCAATCAAGCACTGATCAGCAATCAAATAGTGACTTACAATCGGACAGTGATCTGCTGCAAGGGCTAGACCTCAGTGAGTTGCCACCTGATTTGGCATTGAAGCTTGAATCCATTATGGGGGAGCAACAAAGCGCTCCTGAGCCGATGGATTCTAGACCCTCAGGGCAAAGGGGTTCTCAGGTCATTGAGTTGGAAACGCACACCAATAGCTTATCAGGAGTCCTTCCTAAGTTAGACCTACAAACTCATATGTACTCGAGCAGCGAGACCAAACGTTGGGTAAAAGTGAACGGCCAAGAAGTGGCGCAAGGAGATTGGATTGGACAAGACATTCAATTACTAGAGATTAAGCCACAATCAGTGATCATAGAGTTCAATCAACAGAAGATAGAAATCCCGGCTCTGTACGAGTGGAAAGGTTAGCGATTTCTATACGTATTTAGATAACAGACAAATAAAAAGGAGCACCTCGGTGCTCCTTTTTGATATTCGATACTGAATTTACTGTACCTGATACAAGCGTTAAGTCTACGCCCAACCGTTTGGTGATTTTCTGCGACGAGGCATGATGTGTGGCAGAACAAGGCCTAGAAGTAGACCAATACCCGCAACACCACCACCGTACATGAAGTACTTCAATAGTAGGTCGTCTTTTTGAGTGTCTAGCTTAGCGCGCAGTTCACGGTTCTCTGTTTGAGAACTCGTTAGCTGTTGGCTAATTTCACTGTAGTTCTGTTCTAGTTCAGCAATCTGCTTGTTACGAGAATCTAGAGAGCTTGCTAGGCCAGCTTTTTCGCTGTCAGCACTCTGACGAGCATTCGCTAGCTTGCCTTTAACTTCCGTCAGCTCTTTCTCTAGCTTAGGCATACGCAGTGCCATGCTTTCTTGAGTGCTTACAAACTTGCTTTCAACCCAACCTTTACGGCCACGGTTGTCTTGAATTTGGGTGTAACCCGTACTCTTGTTAGTTTGTAGAAATGTAATCTTTTCACCAGCATCAACACTACCGATGATACGGAATGTGTTGTTTGGGCCAGAATGCATATAAGTAAATAGTTTGTCAGCAATATAACGGTCTTGTGCAAAGGCAGCTGGAGCCGCAAGCATTGCGAACAAAACTAAGCTAATCAGTTTTTTCACAGTAAATCCCTTAACGATTCAAATTGGGTAGGCGTATGAGTCAGCCTCAATCAGCAAATAATATTTAGTTTCTTTATGCGGTGCAACAAAGAAGGGAGGCAAAGCCTCCCTTTCTGTGCGTTTGAGTCAATAATGACATGGCATTTACATATCGTTACTGAAGCTCACACTGTTCTGACGCTAGTATTCACTAACGCAGTCGCGATTACATAGTAAACGCAGCTTGAATTCCGTAGAAGAACACAACAGCAAGTAGAGCACCTGCAGGTAGTGTCACAATCCAAGAAGCCACGATATTACGTACAACGCCTAAGTTTAGTGCTGCGATACCACGAGCAAAACCAACACCTAAAACAGCACCAACGAGTGTTTGTGTAGTAGAGATTGGAAGGCCAGTACCTGAAGCTAGTACAACCGTACATGCAGTTGCAAGTTGTGCAGCAAAGCCACGGCTTGGTGTTAGTTCTGTAATACCAGTACCAACGGTTGCCATTACTTTATGACCCATTGTTGCAAGACCAACAACGATACCGAATCCACCTAGAGGAAGAATCCACCATGCGATAGTACTCTTACCTGTGATTTCACCCATGTGCTCAACGGTTGATACAACAGCAGACAGTGGACCAATCGCGTTCGCAACGTCGTTTGAACCGTGTGCAAATGCCATCGCACAAGCTGTGATAACCATGAGTACAGAGAAGATGCCTTCAACACCTGCAAAGCCGTGGTCTTCTTCGCGGTTAGCGAATTTCTTCTGGATGTATAGGTAACCGCCGATCATTACAAGCGCAGAAACGCCAGCAGCCCAAACCCATGCTTCAGTGTTGCTTAGGTGAAGACCAACGTGCTTAAGGCCTTTCTTGATGGTTACAAGTGCAATTACCATTGTTGTAATGAACATGTATACCGGTACAAAGCGTTTCGCGTTAAATAGCGGGTTCTCTGTATCAAAAATCAGTCGTTGAGCACTTACAAATATGACGTAAGCGAAGAAACCGGAAATAACCGGTGTGATAATCCAACTGCCCACAATGCCTTGAACGCTGTTCCAGTCTACCGCTTCAGTACCTACAGACACACAAGCGAAGCCGATGATTGCACCGATGATTGAGTGAGTCGTAGAAACCGGCCAGCCCATGTAAGAAGCGAGAAGTAGCCATGTACCCGCAGCAAGAAGTGCTGACATCATGCCGTACACAAGTACATCTGGTTGATGAGCGAATAGAGACGTTTCGATAACACCTTTACGGATCGTGTCTGTTACTTCGCCGCCCGCAAGGTAAGCACCTGCGAATTCAAAGATCATTGCGATAATGATCGCTTGTTTAACGGTTAAAGCTTTAGAGCCTACTGAGGTGCCCATTGCGTTCGCAACGTCATTTGCACCAATACCAATAGCCATCAAGAAACCGAAAGCTGCTGCAACAATAATCAGGACAGTGCCGTAGTTAGCAAGGATATCCATCGTAATACCTAGTTGTTTGATAACAAGCGGAACAAATTTAGACGCAAAAAACCGCTCAGCGAGAGGAATACTCAGCGCATAAGTGGTTTGTTCAAAAAATGCTCTTCGTTATATGGTTAACGTATGATTTAAGATCGAGAAAGCATTACTTCAAGACGAGCGCCTACACGCTGTGCTTGATCTGCAATACCACCAACCCATTCAAGAATTTTGTATAAGAACATGATATCAACTGGATTCAGATCGCCTTCAATTGCCATTAGTTGTTGGCGTAGTTCGATCTGCATCGCATCCGTGTCATCTTCAATTACATCTAATTGATGAATCATTTCGGCAACGAGTGTTACTTCACGGCCTTTAAAGCCAGTCTCAAGTAATTCGTCTAATTCATTGATTACGTTTTGTGCTTGGTTCGCTGCATCTAGACAACGTTTAACGTAAGCGATGAAGTTTTCTTGCATAGGAGCAGGAATGACAAGTTGACGACCATATACACGGCCAGCAATGTCTTTCGCTAGGTTTGCGAGTTTGTCTTGTTGCGTTAATAGCTCCAACATATCGGTGCGATCAACTGGCATAAACAAACCACGAGGAAGTTTAAGGCGAATTTCACGTTTTAGTACGTCAGCTTCTTTCTCAAGGTGAGAAATTTGAGCTCGAATTTCTGATGCTTTTTCCCAGTCACCTTTTGAAGAAACTTCAAAGAAATTAACTAGGTGAGAACAACATTCGTTCACGCATACTACGTGACGCTGCAAAGGTTTAATTGGGGACTTTGCAAATAACCCCATAATTGTATTTACTGGCATGGTCATCCAACCTAATAAATAATAACCTTAAAACAACATACACCATATTCATGGTGAAATGTTAAGCGATGGCTACAAAGTCGCGCATGTTAACCTAATCAATCTCTCATTAAAACTGTTTTAGATCATCATAAGGGCGATATTTCTGACTTGCCGACTTTTCAAATTGGCAATATCCTGTCCCTATCTTCACAGAAAGGTATAACTATGGAAACCGAGATAGAACTGAAGTTTTTTGTTTCTCCTGAATTTTCAGAGACTTTACGCAATAAAATTGCTGAAACTAAAGTACTTCAGCACAGTTGTCGTGAGCTAGGTAACATCTACTTTGACACCGCTGACAACTGGCTACGTAAGCACGATACAGGCTTACGCATTCGACGCTTTGATGACGTATTTGTACAAACCGTAAAGACTGCTGGTCGTGTGGTTGCTGGCCTGCATCAAAGGCCTGAATACAATGCAGAACACGACAGCAACGAACCTAAGTTAGCCCTGCACCCAGAGGATATCTGGCCAGCAGGTAAAGACATCGAAACGTTGCAAGCTGAGCTGACTCCTCTGTTCTCTACCAACTTCACGCGTGAGCAGTGGTTGATTGGTATGCCTGATGGTAGCCAAGTCGAGGTCGCATTCGATCAAGGCTTTGTTGAATCAGGCGACCTGCAAGAACCGATTTGCGAAGTCGAATTGGAACTTAAATCCGGTCAAACGGATGCGCTATTTACATTGTCTCGCCAATTCTGCGAACAAGGTGGCATGCGTTTGGGTAACCTAAGTAAAGCAGCTAAGGGTTACCGTCTTGCTCAAGGTTATCAAGGAGATGAAGTTACTCCTTTGACCTTAGTTGATACTGACAAAAGTGATACCGTTGAATCGTGTTTTATTCAATCTTTAGAGCATGCTCTCGCTCATTGGCACTATCACGAGCAGATTTTCACAGAGCGTCAATCGATTGAAGCTTTGCATGAGATCAGTCACTCGCTGAGTTTTATTCGCCAAACTTTCACTATCTATGGCGGCATTGTTCCAAGACGAGCAAGTGCGATTTTACGTCAAGAGTTAAAGTGGCTTGAGCAAGAGCTTGAGTGGCTAAAAAGCTATGACCACTTCGAAGATTTGCTGGAAGATAAAGGCCATGTGCTGCGTAAACTCGATGCGCGTAAGTTCTTAGTGGCTGAGCTGAAAGAGATGCAAGAGCAACTTCCAGATCGTGAAGAGCTGCTTACCTTGCTGAGTTCGGCTCGTTACACAGGTTTATTGCTAGACCTGAGCCGTTGGATTCTGTCTCGTGGTTGGCAGCCTTTCCTAGATGAAAAAGCACGTGAGCAAATGGCTAGTGGTATCGAATGGTTTTCGGTGAAGCAGCTTGATCGCACATGGGCGGACTTGATGGAAGCTTTCCCACCTGAACGTGTGATGACTAGCCAAGCGTATATTGATCAGCAATACCGTTTGATGCGCAATCTATACTCTGGTGTGGGTTTTGCGAGCTTGTATGACGATGAAGAGCGTAACAGCTTCCGTTTGCCATGGGCTGACATGGTACAAGGTATTGATGATTTGCTGGCACTTAAAACATTAGAGCCGTTAACTGAGAAGTTAGAAGGCGATGAGAAGGTTCAGCTAGAGCGCTGGTTGGCTCGTCAAGAAGTGTCCATTCTGCATGCGATGGAACAGACACGCCAAATCAGTGTTGAGGTTGAGCCATACTGGCAAGACTAAACTCGATACCTGTATCAATAGAAGTATGAATTTGAAAATAGGGCTCCGGCCCTATTTTTTTGTTTGTTGCTCAAGTTTTTCGAGTCGCTCTAAGATTTTCTGTTGCTGCTCGATGATCTTCTCAAGGTGTTTCTCTTTGTTTTCCGCTCGTAGATTCTCATGATGAGTTGGGGAGGTGATCAAAGAAGTAATCAAGCCTGAAATCATACCAAACACACCGACACCACAGATGATCACCATTGAAGCCACTAACTGACCGGAAGTTGTCACTGGGTAATGGTCGCCATAACCCACAGTACTGATGGTCACAAACGCCCACCATAAAGCATCATGACCTGTAGTGATGTTGGCGTTCGGATCTTTGTGTTCCAATAGCAGGATCGTGCCAGCACCGATAGTCAGTAAGATCACCAAAAGCAGAATGATGGAAGCGAAAGTGGTCTCTTTCCTATTACGAAATAACTCTCTGAAAATACGTTTACTTGAACGCAGAACTAAGATGACTCGCAGAATTTGAAAAATACGGGCGAAACGAAGAGGCTCGATCATTGGGATACTTGCTAAGAAATCGATCCAGTGTACTTTTAGAAATTCTTTTTTGTTTTGTGATCTAAATAGATCAATTGTGAGCTGAAAAAGAAAAACACTACAGATTATAAAATCGAGGCCGATAAGGACTTGTTTCGATTCTTTATCGATCGGTACGAACAATAAGCCTGAGATCACAAATAACGCTAAGAAAGAGAGAATCAGTGACAATAAGCTCATCGGCTTGGTGGCGTCTTTGGTATTATTCAACATTCATACGAGGCTCAAAATAAATCGCGAACTTTGGCTGACATAGCCACCTCGCGGATATAGAAGCCATCAATATATAAGAATTAATGGAGAACTGACAATGACTAAACTGTCATTCAAGCCGTGGGAAAGGATAATCTCTGACGTTCGTCTCGTTCCAAAAATGGTCATGCTGATGATATTCAGCACTATCTTGATCATTTCGAAGCAGCTTTGGGACGCAAGTACGTTTTACGATTCATTGCTTGCTGTAACCAACAATGCGCAAGTGGCACAGCAGCATTACGAGACTTACCTAGTTCAAGTGGCTTGGCAAACAGCCTTGATGATCATTGTGTTTGTGGTTCTTCTATTAGCAGCGGCGCGCGTTATGCTGCGTCAGACTCAATACCTTAATGACGCCATTAAAACCATGGCCGACAAGAACTTATCAGTGCCGATTCAAATGGACTGTAAAGATGAATACGGCGATGTGGCACGTGAACTCGAAAAAACTCGCGTTCAACTGAACGATATGATCAAAACTCAGGTGGCCTCTTCTGATGAGCTGTTTGCTCTGACGGAAGTGATGACCATCAGCATGTCTGAAACCAAAGAGTCAGCTCAAGAAGAGTTCAACGAGATCGATCAGTTGGCAACAGCAATGAGTGAGATGACGTCGACGGTGCAAACTGTCGCTGAGCATGCACAAAGCGCTTCGTCATTGACTGAACAGGCATCAGGCCAAGCTCTTACTGGTCAGAAGTTCGTTCAAGGATCAGTGTCTAAGATGAGTGAGCTATCTTCAGATATCGCAGCATCTGCAGCAGCGGTAAACCAAGTAGAAGAACGCGTTGACTCAATTGGCAGTGTGGTTGGTACTATCCAAGGCATTTCAGAACAGACAAACCTACTAGCATTGAACGCTGCAATTGAAGCGGCACGTGCCGGTGAAGCGGGTCGTGGTTTTGCGGTTGTTGCTGATGAGGTTCGTAACCTTGCACAGCGCACTCAGCAAGCGACGGTAGAGATTCAAGACATGATCAGTCATCTACAAAGCAGCGCTAACTCTGCGGTAGAACTGATGGAGAAGAGTGTTGTTGAAGCGGCTGAAGGTGTTGATCTGGTGACTAACGCGGGAAGTGAGCTTGACGGCATTGTAAGCCAAGTCAATCAAATCAATGATATGAACTTCCAGATCGCGACCGCTGCAGGCCAACAGAGCAGTGTTGCTGAAGAGATGAGCATCAACCTGACCAATGTACGCGAGCTTGTTGAAGCTTCAGTTGTGGTGGTTGGTGAACTGCTCGAGACCTCTCAGCTTATGGAAAGTAACGCGCAAGAACTCGACGGTAAGATTAAGCAATTTAAGGTTTAGTCCTCAGCACCCAATCTTCATCCGTCAAAGGCTAATTCCCAGAGACTGTTTCTCGGTTGTAAGCTCAACCAGATAAGTTAATCGATAAAACGCCCACATTGCTAATGTGGGCGTTTTTTATTGGCGTAACTTTGGTATAACTTATCTTTAGTTATGAAAACTCGTTATTGAAGAACTGAATCGATAAACCGATTGTTCGGCGCGCAGCTTATACAAGGAAGAAACATGCCATTGCCTTCTCAACTCATCACTCACTCCCAGTCTGCTTTTGAGCAATTATTAGAGCATCAAAGTGAAGCCATCAATACTTGGTCTGAGCCACTGACTGAAGATCTTAAACGTGTACTCGGTTTAAGCTGTTTTATTGGTGATTGCCTGCAGCGTGATACGGTTTTATGTGGTGACTTACCTAATATGTTGGCATGCGAAGAACGCGCTGAAGGATACCGAGAACGCTTGGCTGAATTACTTTCTAGTTGCACCGATGAAATGAGCGGTCAGCGCGTGCTGCGTCAATTCCGAAATCGAGAAATGACCTACATTGCTTGGCGTGATTTTATGGGTTCGTGGGAGCTAGAGCAGAGCCTAAATCATCTATCGATGTTGGCTGAGGCGATGATCTTCGAAACCTACCAATGGCAGTACGATATTTGTTGTAAAGAGTGGGGCACACCTTGTAATGAACAAGGCGAAGCACAGCCGATGTTGATCATTGGTATGGGCAAGCTAGGGGGCGGTGAGCTTAACTTCTCTTCCGATATCGATCTGATCTTCACCTACCCAGAGAATGGTGAAACCCAAGGTGCAAGACGCAGCATTGCCAATGCGCAGTTCTTTACACGTCTCGGGCAACGTATTATTAAGGCGCTTGATCAGCAAACCTTCGATGGATTCTGTTATCGAGTAGACATGCGCCTGCGTCCATTCGGTGAGAGTGGTCCACTGGTCATGAGTTACGCTGCGCTAGAAGATTACTATCAAGAACAAGGTCGCGATTGGGAACGCTACGCTATGGTCAAAGCGCGTGTGATGGGCAGTGAGATGTACCCTGAGTATCAAGAGCTTCGCCAAATGCTACGCCCGTTTGTGTTCCGCCGTTATATTGATTTTAGTGCGATTCAATCTCTGCGCCGAATGAAGTCTATGATCAGCAGCGAAGTGCGTCGTCGTGGTCTCTCGAACAACATCAAGCTTGGCTCTGGTGGTATTCGTGAAGTTGAGTTTATCGCACAAGTCTTCCAATTGATTCGTGGTGGACGCGAGCCTAGCTTACGCGGTCGAGGGTTACTCGAAACCTTAAGTGCGATTGAATCCCTTCATCTGCTAGAGTCTGAAGAGGTGGGGCACCTACGTGAAGCTTATCTGTTTTTGCGTCGCCTTGAGAACCTGTTACAAGCCATGGCTGATAAGCAAACTCAAACCTTACCTGACGGTGAATTCGAACAACTGCAGCTTGCGGTTGCCATGCAATTTTCCGATTGGGATAGCTTGATTGTGGCAACTCGCGCCCATATGGCGAATGTACATACCGTGTTCGAAGACCTAATTGGCGTTGATGAAGATGACGCTAATCCGATCGCGAGCCACTTTAGCGAGTTGTGGGATATGGCCCATAAACCCGATGTAATTGAGCACGTGTTGGAACACGACATTGCGGTCGCGAGCCCGCCTGATGCGGCGAAAACGATCATTCAGTTTAAAGCCGATTTGGCTAAAAAGACTCTTGGCCCTCGTGGGCGGGAAGTCCTCAATCGACTGATGCCGAAAGTGTTTCAAGCGCTGTACACCGCTAAGGATGCCGAGTTTGGTTTGTCGCGAGTACTGCATCTGCTGCATAAAATCGTTACGCGTACCACTTACCTTGAACTACTAGATGAACACCCTGCCGCGTTGACTCAGCTAGTTCGCCTGTGTACGGCAAGCCCGATGATTTCGGAGCAGTTGGGTCGTTATCCAATTCTGTTAGATGAACTTATCGACCCTCAGCAACTCTACAATCCCGTGCCTTTAGAGTCTTACAAGACCGAGTTGCGTGATTATCTAGCCCGTATCCCTGAAGATGATATGGAGCAACAGATGGAAGGTCTGCGTCAGTTTAAGCAGACCTGTATATTGAGAATTGCAGCCGCGGATATTGCGGGTGCTCTACCTGTCATGAAGGTCAGTGATCACCTGACCTACTTAGCAGAAGCCATTGTGGAGGCGGGGGTCAATCAAGCTTGGTTACAAGTATCCGCCAAGTTTGGTGAACCGACCCATGTTAAAGATCGCGAAGGTCGCGGTTTTGCTGTCGTTGGTTATGGCAAAGTCGGTGGTTGGGAGCTTGGTTATAACTCCGATCTCGATATCGTGTTCATGCACGACTGCCCGGTACACATCTATACTGATGGAAAGAAAGAGATCGATGGACGCCAATTCTACTTAAGATTAGCGCAGCGTATTATTCATATTTTCTCGACCAGAACTGCTTCTGGCATTTTGTACGAAGTCGATACTCGCCTACGCCCTTCTGGTGCATCTGGTCTATTGGTGAGTCCAACCGATGCCTTTGACGAGTATCAGCACAATGACGCGTGGACATGGGAGCACCAGGCCCTCACTCGTGCTCGTATGATTTACGGTGATGACTTATTGGGATCTGCGTTTAACAAAACTAGGCATGAGGTTTTGTGCTTGCCACGAGATGAGGCAACACTCAAAAAGTCAGTTGTGGATATGCGTGAAAAAATGCGTGGCCATTTAGGCGGTAAAAAAGCCGATCGATTCATGCTTAAACAAGATGCGGGCGGTATTACTGATATTGAGTTCTTGGCGCAATACTTAGTGCTGAGATACAGCAACGAGAAACCTAAGCTTACTCGTTGGTGTGACAATGTGAGAATCTTTGAAAGCTTGTTGTCGCAAGGGATAATGGACGAGCAACAAGGTATGGCATTGACCAATGCGTACACCACATTAAGGGATGAAATCCACCACCGTAATCTACTTAACCTTGATGCGGATGTGGCGATCGATAAGTTTGAAATGGAAAGAGAGCATGTCGTGCAAGCATGGAAGCAGTGGATGGAAGCGTAACCCAGCCATTGCGTAGTGGCTGCTGTGTCTATCTTGATAAGCTTTTACCCATTTATCTATAGTTTAGCCACTGTAATCAGTGTGCTAGACTCTAGCCAGATTTGATTTTTGGAGATCAATAATGAAACCAATTCTACCTGACTACAGCCAATCAGGTGTTCTTATTGTCGGTGACGTCATGCTTGATCGTTACTGGTATGGCCCAACTGGCCGTATTTCACCTGAAGCACCTGTGCCCGTTGTTAAAGTAGAAAATAACGAAGAGCGTCCTGGTGGTGCTGCCAACGTAGCAATGAATATTGCGTCTCTCGGTGGTCACGCTCATGTTGTTGGTTTAACTGGCAAAGATGAGCCTGCTGAGGTGTTAAAAAATACCTTAGGCGCACTAAAGGTTAAATGTGATTTCGTTGAGTTAGAAGATTACCCAACCATTACTAAATTGCGTGTAATGAGCCGTGGTCAGCAGCTGATCCGTCTTGATTTTGAAGACAAGTTTGAGAATACAGACCCTGAGCTTATTTTGTCTCGCATGGAGCAAGCGCTTCCAAATGTACGTTCGGTTATCTTGTCAGATTACGCGAAAGGTGCATTAGAGCATGTACAGAGCTTCATTCAAAAAGCACGCGCAGCCAATGTTCCTGTATTCATCGATCCCAAAGGCGCGGATTTAGAGCGCTACCGTGGTGCGACATTACTTACACCAAACATGGCAGAGTTTGAGCTGGTTGCAGGTAAAGTGAAATCAGAAGAAGATCTTATCGAGAAGGGTATTGCCTTGATCGAGAAGTATGACTTTGAAGCTCTATTGGTGACTCGCAGTGAAAATGGTATGACTTTATTACGTAAAGGTCAGGCACCATTCCACTTGCCAACCCAAGCGAAAGAAGTGTACGACGTAACTGGTGCTGGTGATACGGTTATCTCAGTACTGGCTGCGTCTGTTGCAGCTGGTAAGCCATTGGATGAGGCGTGTGCATTAGCGAACGCTGCAGCTGGTGTCGTTGTTGGTAAGCTAGGTACGTCAACGTTATCCACGATAGAGCTAGCTGAAGCGATTCACGGCAGTCAAGACACAGACTACGGTGTGATCTCAGAAGCGGCACTGGTTGAAGCGGTGAAGCGTGCTCGTGCGAAAGGCGAGAAGGTAGTTATGACCAATGGCTGCTTTGATATTCTACATGCTGGTCATGTTTCTTACATGAATCACGCGGCTGAGCTGGGCGATCGTTTGATCGTTGCGGTAAATACCGATGAATCAGTGAAACGCTTGAAAGGCCCTGGTCGCCCTGTGAACCCAACTGATCGTCGTATGGCGGTATTGGCTGGCTTAGGTGCAGTTGATTGGGTTGTGCCATTCTCTGAAGATACCCCTCAACGTTTAATCTCTGAGGTACTGCCAAGCATTCTTGTGAAAGGTGGTGATTACAAGCCTGAAGAGATTGCTGGTGGTGCGGAAGTGATTGCTGCTGGTGGTGAAGTGAAAGTACTTAACTTTGAAGATGGTTGCTCTACCACTGAAATCATTAAAGCGATTAAAGGTGGTCGAGGCTAGTTTTTAGTTTTTGGCGTTAAGCTTTTAGTTAGGCAGTAAATCTCGCTTTAATCGATAATAAAAATGCCGCTCAATGAGCGGCATTTTTGTAACGGTAACTTGAGTAATTAAGAGTTACTTACTTGCTACTTTTAGACCTGCGTTTACATCAACAATGTCTTGTTCGCTTAGCGTACCAACCGCTTGACGAAGCTGAAGTACACTTAGGATGTAGTTGTAACGAGCATCTGAAAGGTTTTTGTTCGCATCGTATAGACGACGAGTCGAATCTAGTACGTCAACGATAGTACGAGTACCAACATCAAAACCAGCTTCTGTTGCTTCTAAAGCAGACTGAGCAGAAACTACAGACTGTTCGTAAGCGCGTAGAGCACCGATCGAAGCACTGATGTTGTTGTTGAATGCACGTACGTCTTTTACAACGCTACGGTAAGTCGCTTCTAGATCTTCACTTGCTGCAACGTAGTTGTATTCAGCCTGTTTAGTCAAAGAAGTTGTGCTACCACCCGTGTATAGAGGTACATTTAAGTTAACGCCAACATTGAAGTTGTTTGTGGTACCGTCAGAAGTAGCACTTGAACCAATATCAGTATAGTCGTATCCACCATCAAGAGTTAGAGATGGTAGATGACCTGAGCTCTGTAGTGAAATGTTGTCTTTAGCTATGTCTTGCGAGATTCGCGCAGCAAGTAGACTAAGGTTTTTTTGCTCAGCTTGTTCAACCAGTGCAATCGCAGACTCAGAAGATTTGCTTGCTGAGAAACGGTCAGTGTCTAGGATGCTTAGGTTAGAGTGTTCTTGACCTGTAATCTCACGTAGACCTTCGTAGTTATTAATCAGAGTGTTCTCTGCTAAAACTTCATCAGCTAAAACGGCATCGTATTGAGCTTGCGCATCATGTACATCGGTGATTGCTGAAAGACCTACTTCAAAGCGCTGTTTTGTTTGTTCTAGTTGGCGCGCAACCGCTGCTTTTTCTGCACGAACGAACTCTAGGTTATCTTGAGCACGCAGTACTTCGAAGTATGCTGTTGCTACACGCAGGATCAAAGCTTGTTGCTCTGCTGCATACGCTGAATCAGATTGACGAGCTGTTTTTTCTGCTGTATCTAGCGTGATCCAAGAAGAACGTTGGTATAGTTCTTGAGAAAAGCTAATACCAGCTGTTAGAGCATTCTGGTCATTATCGCGAGTCGATGCTGAATCGAAATCTGTATCACCACGAGTAAGGTTGTACCCAGCTGTCAAATTGATTTGCGGTAATAAAGAGCTACGGCTTGACGTTACTGCTTCAAAAGCGGCATCGCGCTGCGCTGCTGAACGAAGAAGTTGTGGATCGTTCTGTTTTGCTTGGTCGTAAACTTCAGCTAGCGTATCAGCGAAAGCTGACGAACTCAGGCTGCCAATTGCTGCACTGATAAATAGTGGAAGCAGTTTTTTCATTTTCCTATTCCTGCCTTTAATAGAATTTTCTCTGAAAGAGTTTAACCCAGTTTGATGGTAATTTACTCGAAACTTTGCACTTTTTTACATTTAACTGTCCACTTGTGCAATATTTATTTTTTAAAACTTAACTTTAATTATAAAATTTATACAAAAAGTTGAACCTTATCCTTGGTAGTTAACTCGGACAATGAGTAAACTATAAAGATCACTTAGTGAGGTACCAAATGCAACAGTATGATAATCAACGACACGAGTTTACTCCTCAAGATGTGGAAATAGTCTCAAAAGAGACGCTGTTTCGTGGTTTTTTCAAAATGGTCAAGTACACATTTAAACATAGACTATTTGAGGGAGGCTGGAGCCAACCAATAGAGCGTGAGATGTTTGAGCGTGGACATGCTGCCGCTTTGCTACCTTATGATCCTGTGCGTGATGAAGTGGTGATCGTCGAACAGATCCGTGTCGGAGCCCTAGAGCATGAGAACCCATGGCAATACGAAATTGTTGCTGGGATCATTGATACGGACGAATCGCCACAAGACGTCGCTCGTCGTGAAGCAATGGAAGAAGCCGGAGTCGAAGTCGGATCTGTATTGCCTATTACTTCGTATTATCCTTCATCTGGTGGTTGCTCTGAAAAGCTCGACGTCTTTGTTGGCTGTGTTGATGCAACGACAGCCAAAGGGGTACACGGATTGGACTACGAAGGTGAAGACATTCGTGTACAAGTGATGAGTCGCGAAGCTGCTTATCAGTTGGTAAAAGATGGTGTATTTGAAAATGGAGCCACGATCATTGCGCTACAGTGGCTACAATTGAACTACCAAGAATTACAGTCAGAGTGGATAGATTAACGTCATGCCAAATATCGCGGTCAAAAAACCGTATCATGTTGATCTTGCTGAATTGATGCGAGTTTACGAGACTAACTATGCCAAACTGAACGCTTTGTTACCGGTTGGGCATGAGGTTGGTGACGTTCGCTGTTACCAAGCCGTTAATATGGTGTATCAATTGACAGTGAATGAGGTCACAAAATACACCACATTAATAGATATATGTCAGAGTGATGCGATGCCAGTGTTTCCTTTGCCAAAAATGTCTGTCAGGCTATATCACGACGCTCGAGTTGCAGAAGTGTGCGCTAGCGGGGATTTTTCGCGAGTCAAAGCGAAATATGACTACCCCAACACTAAGCTTCTGCAAAAGGACGAGAAATTTCAATTGAATAAATTTCTTGGGGAATGGTTAACGTTTTGTTTAAAAACGGGTATCAGCCGAACCCCAATTGCCTTTTAATTGAGCCTATTTATCAACACTTTTAAAGTCTAAACAGTAACGTATCTGGATTTGTTATTTTGGAATTATCACACACTTCAAAATTTGATGAGAGCACTATTAAGCTTGTGCAGCTAACGGACACGCATTTATTTGCGCCGAGCAATGGCAGCTTATTAAGCATCAACACTCAAGATAGCTTTCGTGCTGTAGTCGATGGCATTGTTAGTCAGGGCTTTGACTATCAAGCGATTTTAGCAACCGGTGATATATCTCAAGATCACAGTGCTGAGTCGTACCAGAAATTTGAGTCAGGGATTCAGCCTTTGGAAAAGCCATGCTATTGGCTGCCAGGGAACCATGACTTTAAGCCTAATATGGGCAGTGTTTTACCATCACCACAAATACAGTGTGTTGAGCATGTCTTGCTAGGCGATAACTGGCAGATGGTGATGCTAGACTCGCAGGTGGTTGGTGTGCCTCATGGTCGCCTCAGCGATCAACAGCTTGACCTATTAGAACAGAAGCTGACGGAGTTCCCTGAACGTAATACCTTGGTTCTATTGCACCACCATCCATTGTTGGTTGGCAGCGCATGGTTAGATCAACATAACCTAAAAGACGCCGATCAATTTTGGGATGTGGTTCAACAGCACACCAATGTTAAAGCCGTACTGTGTGGTCACGTTCATCAAGACATGAACCGAGATCATCATGGTGTACAAGTCATGGCAACACCGTCGACTTGTGTGCAATTCAAACCTAACTCAGATGACTTCGCGGTTGATACTTTGTCTCCGGGCTGGAGAGAGATTGAATTACATCAAGACGGTACCGTTAGCACGCAAGTTCGTCGTCTGCCTCATGGGCAGTTCTTGCCTGATTTTAAGGCTGCTGGTTACTAATGAAGGCGGTTATTGATGCCAGGCTCTAATCAACAAGCTAATAAGCCATCGCTGCTTCTCTATATTCACGGATTTAACAGCTCATCACGTTCTCATAAAGCGAATGTGATGGCAGATTACTGTGCGGAGCATCGCGCTGATATTAAAGTCGTAACCCCTCAACTGCCGAGTTTCCCTCAACAAGCGGCACTTCATTTACAGCAGCTGGTGGAGCAATACAAAGAGCAATATCAAATAGCGTTGGTCGGTAGCTCGCTGGGTGGCTATCTTTCAACATGGCTGAATAGCCACTATGGTTTTAAAGCGGTGGTTGTAAACCCAGCAGTGAAGCCGTATGAGCTTCTTGCTGACTATTTAGGTGAACAAGTAAACCCATACACAGATGAACGATATGTACTGGAAACAAAACATATTGATGAACTGAAGGCGTTAGAGGTTTCGGCTATCGCTAAGCCGAGCGACTTCTGGTTACTTCAGCAAATGGAAGACGAAGTTCTGGATTACCGACAAGCGGTAGAGAAGTACCAAGGTGCAACACAGACAGTAGAAGAGGGCGGGGATCATAGCTTTGTTGATTTTGAACGCTACCCACAACAAATCATCACCTTTCTAAATCTTTAATCTGTTCCACCAACCAAGTGATTTTCTCTTGTTTGCCTGTTATTTCATCTATCAATGGTGAAATATCATAGTTTGATGTCTTAGTTTTTGAACTAGCTTGACATCATTACTCAGCTTCCAGACTATATTCCCCAATACTTCGCTCGTTCGCTCTACTATGACGGTTCATAGTAATGATTCTGCTTTAGTGAAACTGGAGCCAGCGAACTGACGCAAACTTTTTGAGTAAACTCCGTATTATGACTGAACAATATAATGCAAAAGACCTCGAGGTACTTGAAGGTCTCGACCCTGTGCGACACCGCCCGGGAATGTATACCGAGACAGAAAGACCTAACCACCTTGCCCAAGAAGTCATTGATAACTCGGTCGATGAAGCACTAGCGGGACACGCTAAGAAGATCAAAGTGGTACTTCATGCAGACCAATCGTTAGAAGTTACCGATGACGGCCGTGGTATGCCTGTCGATATCCACCCTGAAAAAGGGATCTCAGGTGTTGAGCTGATTTTAACTAAGCTCCACTCTGGCGGTAAATTCTCGAATAACAACTATAAGTTCTCTGGTGGTCTGCACGGTGTAGGTATCTCGGTTGTAAACGCGCTGTCAAAACGTGTTGAAGTGACCGTACGCCGAGAAGGTCAGGTTCACGAGATCGCACTTGAAGGCGGTCATGCAGTAACAGAGCTTACTGTGACGGGCACTTGTGGTCATCGTAACAGTGGTACATCAGTACATTTCTGGCCTGATCCTAAGTACTTCGATAGCCCTAAATTCTCGACACTTCGTCTGATTAACAACCTACGTGCAAAAGCAGTGCTTTGCCCAGGTTTAGAAATTACCTTTATCGACAAAGTCGGTGGTGAAGAGCATAAATGGTTCTATGAAGATGGTCTAAAAGACTACCTTGCCGAAGGCGTGAAAGGTTACACCTTGCTGCCTGAAGAACCGTATGTTGGCGAATTCGTTGCTGAAACAGAAATGGCAAACTGGGCGATCATCTGGCAGCCAGAAGGCGGCGACATGATCACCGAAAGTTACGTGAACTTAGTACCGACTAAACAAGGTGGTACACACGTAAACGGTCTTCGCCAAGGTCTTCTTGATGCAATGCGTGAGTTCTGTGAATTCCGTAATTTGCTGCCGCGTGGCGTTAAGCTAACGGGCGACGATATCTTCGATCGCTGTTCGTACGTACTGTCGGTGAAGATGCAAGATCCGCAGTTTGCTGGTCAAACAAAAGAGCGCTTGTCTTCACGTCAAACTGCTGCGTTTGTGTCTGGTGTGGTAAAAGATGCGTTTAGCCTGTGGTTGAACGAAAAGCCACAACTGGCAGAACAGCTAGCAGAAGCTTGTATTGCGAATGCCCACCGCCGTATGCGCGCAAGCAAAAAGGTTGTGCGTAAGAAAATCGCTTCAGGCCCAGCACTGCCGGGTAAGCTAACTGACTGTTCAGTTCAAGACTTAAGCCGTACCGAAATCTTCTTCGTGGAAGGGGACTCGGCGGGTGGTTCTGCTAAACAAGCACGTGATCGTGAGTTCCAAGCAGTTATGCCACTTCGCGGTAAGATCCTAAATACATGGGAAGTGTCAGCAGACCAAGTATTGGCTTCGCAAGAAGTGCACGACATCTCGGTGGCTCTAGGCATCGACCCGGACAACGATGATTTATCCGGCCTGCGTTACGGTAAGATCTGTATCCTTGCCGATGCGGACTCGGATGGTCTTCATATCGCGACACTGCTGTGTGCTTTGTTTACTCGCCATTTCCATGCATTAGTTGAAGCGGGTCATATCTATGTGGCAATGCCTCCTCTGTATCGTATCGATTGCGGTAAAGAAGTGTTCTACGCACTCGATGACGCAGAGAAAGACGGTGTGCTTGAGCGACTATCGCAGAAGAAAGCCAAGATCAACGTGCAACGATTCAAAGGTCTGGGTGAAATGAACCCACTTCAGTTGCGTGAAACCACCATGGATCCAAACACTCGTCGCCTTGTGCAGTTAACGATTGATGACAGCGAAGCAACCAACGAGATGATGGACATGCTGCTTGGTAAGAAACGTGCAGATGATCGCCGTACATGGCTACAGACTAACGGTGATATGGCCGAGGTATAATGGATGTCTAACGAAATTACATATGATGGCGTTGAACAGCTGCCAATGCGCAAGTTCACCGAAGATGCCTACTTAAATTACTCAATGTACGTGATCATGGATCGTGCATTGCCGTATATCGGTGATGGCTTGAAGCCAGTACAGCGTCGTATTATCTACGCGATGTCTGAGCTAGGCTTATCGGCTGCATCGAAATACAAAAAATCAGCACGTACCGTTGGTGACGTATTAGGTAAGTATCACCCACATGGTGACTCTGCTTGTTACGAAGCGATGGTATTGATGGCGCAGCCTTTCTCTTACCGCTACCCATTGGTAGATGGTCAAGGTAACTGGGGTGCTCCTGATGATCCGAAATCGTTCGCTGCGATGCGTTATACCGAAGCCAAATTATCTAAGTTTGCTGAGGTTCTTCTAGGTGAACTAGGTCAAGGCACTGTTGACTGGCAACCAAACTTTGATGGCACGATGAAAGAGCCTCAAATGTTGCCTGCTCGCCTACCTCACATCCTACTTAACGGTATTACAGGTATCGCGGTAGGTATGGCGACCGATATTCCACCACACAACGTGCGTGAAGTCGCTAATGCAGCCATTCACCTAATTGATACGCCTAAGTCTGAGCTTTCAGACGTGATGGGTTTCATTCAAGGTCCAGATTACCCGACTGAAGCTGAGATTATCTCCCCGAAATCGGACATCGAAAAGATCTACCGTACTGGACGTGGCAGCATCAAGATGCGCGCGGTTTGGCACAAGGAAGGCTCTGATATTGTTATCACGGCTTTACCTCATCAAGTGTCAGGTGCGAAGTTACTTGAGCAAATCGCTAACCAGATGCGCGCTAAGAAGCTGCCAATGGTTGACGACTTGCGAGATGAATCGGATCACGAGAACCCAACGCGTATCGTTGTCGTTCCTCGTTCGAATCGTATCGACTGTGACCAATTGATGAGTCACCTGTTCGCGTCGACGGATCTAGAGAAAAACTTCCGCGTTAACTTGAACATGATTGGTTTAGATAATCGTCCTCAAGTTAAAGGCTTAGTTCAAATCCTGAAAGAGTGGATCGAGTTCCGTCGCACAACGGTTCGCCGTCGTTTGCAGTACCGTTTAGATAAAGTACTGGCACGCTTGCACATCTTAGAAGGTTTGCTTGCTGCTTATCTTAATATCGATGAAGTGATTGAGATCATTCGTACAGAAGACGAACCATGTCCTGTCCTAATGAGCCGTTTCAACATTTCTGAAATTCAAGCCAATGCGATTCTTGATATTAAACTTCGTAACTTAGCTAAGTTAGAAGAGTTTAAAATCCGAGCGGAACAAGAAGAGCTTGAAGCTGAACGTGAGAAGCTTGAAAAGCTACTCGGTTCAGAGCGTCGCTTGAATACGCTGATCAAGAAAGAAATCCAAGCAGATGCGGATAAATACGGCGATGATCGTCGTTCACCTCTGATTGAGCGCGCTGAAGCGAAAGCGCTAACAGAGCGCGACTTAGTACCAAGCGAACCAATCACGGTTGTGTTGTCTGAGAAAGGTTGGATTCGTCATGCCAAGGGGCATGAAGTTGACGCTGAAGGTTTGAACTACAAATCGGGTGATAAATTCTTAGCGAGTGCTAAGGGTAAGAGTAACCAACAAGCGGTGTTCCTCGGCAGTGATGGTCGAAGCTACTCCCTTGAGTCACATTCATTACCGTCGGCGCGAAGCCAAGGTGAGCCAATTACAGGCCGCTTGAACGTCAGCCCAGGTACTTCTATTCGCCAAGTGGTGATGGGAGAGAATGAACAATTATGGTTAGTCGGTTCTGATGCAGGTTATGGTTTTGTTTGTAAGGGTAGCGATCTGCTATCCAAGAACAAGAGCGGTAAAGCCTTGGTTAACTTGCCACAAGCTTCTGAAGTGATGATGCCAAGCCCTATTGCTGACTTGGACAGTAATCAGATTCTGGCGATTACTAACCAAGGTCGTATGTTGTTGTTCCCGATTAAAGATCTCCCTCAGCTGAGCAAAGGTAAAGGCAACAAGATCATCAACATCCCTTCTGCGAAAGCAAAAGAGCGTGAAGAGTTTGTCTCACATCTTATGGCTATCCCAGAGAATGCGACGCTGACTATCTACGCTGGTAAACGTAAGCTTGGTTTGAAACCTGCGGATCTTGAAAACTTCCGTGGTGAACGTGGTCGTCGTGGTGGTCTACTGCCTAGAGGACTACAGCGAGTGACTCGCATCGATATCGAAGAGCAAAGTGAATCGTAGAGATACTTGAAACAATCTTTAGATAAAAGAAAACCCAGCCTATGAGCTGGGTTTTTTGTACTTGTGTATTAGCAGCTTGAATCATTGCTTACAGAGTTTGCTCTACAGGCGAGTATCTTCGGCGATGGTCACCTTTAAGGTTTTGCTTTCACCTTGGCGCAATATACCCACATCGATAACTGTACCAGGTCGCAGGTCGGTAACGATGTCCATTACACTCTGGCGACCATTTACTTGGTTATCGTTGATACTGACAATAATGTCTTGAGCTTCAAAACCCGCATCGGCAGCCGGACCATTAGGGTCTATCCCCAACACAACGATCCCGCCGATATTCTTAGTACCCAACATGCGTGAGGTGACTGAGTTGATGTCTTGTCCATCGATACCAATATAGCCACGAATCACACGACCATCGGCGATGATCTTTTCCATGATTTTATTAGCAAGCGGATAGGGGATAGCGAATGAGATCCCATAGGTTTCCATGTCGGTAGCTTGCTGGAAAGAGGCGGTATTGATACCGACTAGCTCACCTTGTGAGTTCACCAGTGCGCCACCTGAGTTACCTTCATTGATTGCCGCATCGGTCTGGATAAAGGCTTGATGGCCATCGGCACTGATCGAAGAACGGCCGGTTGCAGAGATGATACCAAAGGTTGTTGTTTGACCTAGGTTGTATGGGTTACCGATAGCCAGTACAACATCACCGACATTGGCTTTGTAATTAGGATTGAGTGGGATCACCGGTAGATTATCACCGCTGACTCTAAGTATCGCGATATCGGTGCGTTTGTCTGAACCGACAAGTTGCGCAGCTGCTACTCGGCCATCTTGAAGTGCCACAACTATTTGGTCTGCTTGAGCCACCACATGGAAGTTGGTAATGATGTAGCCTTTCTCGCTAACAATCACCCCAGAGCCCAAACCTTGTGTGAGCAGTTTGTTTCGATCGCTTTCAGCGTATTTACGGCTATAAATGTTAACCACTGCAGGCGCCGCGCGGCGAACTGCTTGGTTAAATGAAATCTGAAGAGAGCCAATATTATCGACTTTAGGGCTAGTGACGTCAGCGACAATCGCTGGTCTTAAGCTCGGGAAGGCGAGAAGAATAAGCGCCGCTGAAACGAGTCCAAGGGAAATAGAACGAAATAGAAAGGACAGCATGTTTCCCTCTTCAACAAGTAAGGTGTGAAGCCTCCATCAATGGATGACTGATTTGATTACAAGTGAAGCATAGCATTTTGATTGATCTAAAGAAAAGGGAGACTGAGTAAGTTTAAAGCAAACTTACTGAGCCTCCCTGTAATTGCGCTGACGTAAGACTATCGAATCACAAGATAGATAGTTCGGTCGCCTCGCTGGATATTAAGCGCCAGTACACCAGGTTGTTTTTCAAGAATCTCTCTAAACTCAGCAAGGTTCTTAACGGGCTGGCGGTTTACTCCGATGATGATGTCATCTTTCAGGAGTTGATAGGCTTCGGCTGGTGAACCTTGAGCAACATTCGATACCTTGACGCCCGTTGCAGAGTCACTCTCTGTTGTGTTGGTTAACTCAGCACCAGCTAGTCCTTCATGGAGCTTCTCAGCTTGTGTTTTATTATTGGTGGATTCACCAAGCGTCACATCAAAGGTTTTGCTCTTACCGTCACGAACCACACCCAGTTCAATCTGCTTACCAGCGCCGAGTGTTGCGACCTTAGCTCTTAACTCGCTGAAGGTATCAATGCGTTTGCCATTAATAGAGACAATAATATCGCCCGCTTTCAGTCCTGCTTTATCGGCTGCGCTGTCAGGGACGATTTGGCTAACAAAGGCGCCCTTGCTTGATTCATAACCGAGTGCTTCTGCCAATTCAGAGGTCACTTCTCCGCCTTGAACGCCAAGCATGCCGCGTTTTACTTCACCGAAGTCGAGAATTTGTTCTGTCAGGTTTGTCATCATATTAGAAGGGATTGCAAAGCCGATACCGACATTACCTCCGTTAGGGCCAAGAATGGCGGTGTTGATACCAATTAGCTCACCGTTAAGGTTCACTAGCGCACCACCAGAGTTGCCGCTGTTGATTGCTGCATCGGTTTGAATGAAGTTTTCAAAGTTTTCTAGATTCAGGCCGCTACGGCCGAGTGCAGAAACAATACCTGATGTCACGGTTTGCCCAAGTCCGAATGGGTTACCGATCGCGACACTAAAATCACCAACTCTTAGTTTGTCTGAGTCTGCGACTTTTATCTGGGTCAGGTTTTTGGCTTCTTCTAATTTTAGCAGTGCGATATCAGACATCTGGTCGCCGCCGATTAGCTCAGCATCGTACTCTCGACCATCATGCAGTTTTACTTTGATATCGTCCGCACCATTAATGACATGGTAATTGGTCACGATATGACCTTTCTCGGCGTCAATGATGACACCAGAGCCTAATCCGCGGAAGGGACGCTCTCGTGTTTGTTCTGGACCAAAAAAGAATTGAAATTGTTCAGGGATTTGCTGACGTTGTACCTGTTTGCCTTCTACGGCAATACTAACCACAGCGGGGGTCACTTGTTCAAGCATAGGAGCAAGGCTCGGTAATTGTTCATTACCCACACTTAATGGCAGTGCGGCTGTTGCTTTAATGGGGGTGATGATTGAACTTAAGCTTAAAGTTAGCACTGATAAAGCAAGCAAAGGTTTTTTCATCATAAACTCCTCTCTAGTTAAGGTCTTAACCCTCTTATACGTTTAATAAGTATGATAAGTTTCAAATGACCTGAGTGAAAGTTATGACTCAAAAACCTTTGTAAAGTTCACAGAAGTGTTAAATGTTTACGATACTTTTGCTGTAACAACATCGGGAGCATTCATGATTTCTTTCTTCTGCTCTGTAAATAAACCGGTTGCGCCATTAGCGTAATCTTTCGGTTGTTCCTCAAGTGTCGCCTCTTTTACTGAAGGCTTCTCTTGTGGCTTGTCCGAATGGGCAGCGGCTGTTTTCACAAACGGGTTATCTTGCTCTGGCAGGTTAGGAATCAGCTCTGAGCTTGTTTTTTCCATGTGTTGGTACAGTTTTGTGTAGTCTTTACCTAATGTGTCCAACATTTCTGCTGATTTCGCAAAGTGATCAGCCAGCTCTTGTCGCTGCTGCTCAAGGGCAAACTTTGCGCTATCCAATTCTTTCTGTACGTTCTTTTGTTTTTTGTATTCAGGTGTCATGAGACGAGAAATAGCGACCCCTAAAATAACTCCGACTAGTAAACCGGCAACGGCATACATCCAAGGCATAACAGCTCCTTATTATTGTTTTTTAACATGTTTGTTACTGCTTAGTTACACGTGATACGGCTCCATGGTACTATGAGAAAGCCGCAGTATAAAGAGAAATGCGTGTGCGCTAGTTAGCAGTTTGATGCTGCATTATTCACCACATCACGTTATTCCTCGTACTGTTTGGGCTCATTTTTAGTTGTTGTCTGATATTGCTTTCATTGTGGAAATGTCGTCATGAATCCCATTAAAAAATACGAACAAGATATAAAAGAACATGGATTTCAAAGAGATCCAGCACAAGAGCAAGCCGTAAAATCTTTAGATGAACTCTTTCATCAATTTCAAGATTACATGAATACGCCCATTCCTCAACTGACTCGCTTCCAGAAATTACTAGGCAAAAAGCCAGAACTGCCACAACCACCGAAAGGTCTCTATTTTTGGGGTGGCGTAGGGCGAGGAAAAACGTACCTAATGGATACGTTCTATGATGCCTTACCGACCACTAAAAAAATGCGTGTTCACTTTCACCGTTTTATGTATCGAGTTCATGATGAGCTAAAGGCGCTAGGTAATGTGAGTGATCCATTGCCTTTAGTCGCAGACAAGTTGAAGGAAGAAGCGGACATTATCTGTTTCGACGAATTCTTTGTTTCAGACATCACCGATGCGATGATCCTAGGAACCTTGTTCCAAGAGTTATTCGCTCGAAACGCTATCTTGGTTGCGACCTCTAATATTCCACCTGCGGATCTGTATCGCAACGGGTTACAGCGAGCGCGTTTCTTACCTGCCATCAAGCTCATTCAAGACAACTGTCATATCCTTAATGTCGATAGTGGTATTGACTATCGTCTACGTACCTTAGAACAGGCTGAGATTTACCATTACCCGCTAGATAGCCAAGCGAATATTAATCTCGAAAAGTATTACGCTCAGCTCGTTGGTGAAGATAAAGAGAAGCTTAAGCAGATAGAGGTTAACCACCGTCAATTAGATGTAGTCGAAGCGAGTGATGGCGTACTGCATGGCACCTTTGCTCAGCTTTGTCAGTCGGCTCGTAGCCAGAACGACTATATTGAGTTGTCTCGGGTTTATCACACAGTTCTATTGGCGGATGTATTGCAAATGGGCGCGACTTCAGATGACGCTGCGAGGCGCTTCATTGCATTAGTTGATGAGTTCTACGAGCGCAATGTGAAGCTGATTATTTCAGCGGAAGTGGAGCTAGAAAAGCTATACACCCATGGTCAGCTAGAGTTTGAATTTAAACGTTGTCAGTCGCGTTTAATTGAAATGCAGAGCCATGAATATTTGGCAAAAGAACACTTAAGTTAGCTTTGATTATCTCGAATAAGAAATAGAATTAAAAAAATCGTGATTTTGTTCAAAAAGAGGTGATTTTTTCTTCGCTCTTCTCTATAATCCTGCGACCTACCGTTACTGCGGGCCTCTAGCGATGAGTAAAATCACGTTATGCCAAGAGTTTTCCAACACTCGAAGGGGTGATGAATGGTAACTCTTAGACAGTGGGAATACGCGAGTATTCCTTAAGTGTAAATTTTTTAAATAGGTAATTATTAGCATGAAAACTTTCGTTGCTAAACCAGAAACTGTAAAACGCGACTGGTATGTTGTAGACGCTGAAGGCAAAACTCTTGGCCGTCTAGCAAGTGAAATCGCTTCTCGCCTACGCGGCAAGCACAAAGCAGAATACACTCCTCACGTAGACACTGGTGATTACATCATCGTTGTTAACGCTGAGAAAGTTGCTGTAACTGGTAACAAAGCTAAGGGTAAGGTTTACTACCGTCACTCAGAGTTCCCAGGTGGTCTTAAAACTATCACTTTTGAAAAGCTAATTGCTAAGAAACCAGAAATGGTTCTAGAACTAGCAGTTAAAGGTATGCTTCCACGTGGTCCTCTAGGCCGCGCGATGTACCGTAAGCTTAAAGTGTACGCTGGTACTGAGCACAACCATGTTGCTCAACAGCCACAAGTACTAGACATCTAAGGGGATTATGAAAATGGCAGAGAATCAATACTACGGCACTGGTCGTCGCAAAAGCTCAGCAGCTCGTGTTTTCATCAAACCAGGCTCTGGTGAGATCGTAATCAACAAGCGTAGCCTTGATGTTTACTTCGGTCGTCCAACTTCTCGTATGGTTGTTAAGCAACCTCTTGAGCTAGTTGAACTAACTGAGAAACTTGACCTTTACATCACTGTTTCTGGTGGTGGTATTTCTGGTCAAGCTGGCGCAATCCGCCACGGTATCACTCGCGCTCTTATGGAGTACGATGAAACTCTACGTCCTGCTCTACGTGCAGCTGGCTACGTTACTCGTGACGCTCGTTGCGTTGAACGTAAGAAAGTTGGTCTACGTAAAGCACGTCGTAAACCTCAATTCTCTAAGCGTTAATTTTTCTTTACGAAAAAGTACACGCCCCCAGTTTTACGACTGGAATTGTGGTTCAAAGCTCGGCTATATGCCGGGCTTTTTGTTTTTATACCCCCTCTAAACGCTTTCCCTTCCTCGTTTTATTTCCAAATTCTTATATTTTGAAAGCTTTTGTAACCCAATGTGCGCTTTGCCTCATGATTGTTACAAAAAGGTAGCTTTATCTTGTCAAAAAGTAGGGTTTTATTTATCATTTGCCGTCAATAAATAGAACTAAATACATATTTTGTTAGCCATGCTCTTTAATCGGAATTATTTCAATCCACAAGGAGCAAATGGGAGAATGTTTGGATGAGCAACGCGCCTTTAAATAACGGTCGCAGGCGTTTCTTAACCGCAACAACAGCCGTTGTTGGTGGTTTAGGAGCAGCTGCTGTAGCCGTGCCTTTTATTAAATCATGGAATCCGAGTGCCAAGGCGAAAGCTGCGGGCGCGCCGGTGGAAGTGGAAGTCAGTAAGTTAGAACCGGGACAAATGGTTCGTGTCGAGTGGCAAGGTAAACCTGTATGGGTTGTACGCCGTGCTGAGTCGGTACTAGAAAACCTAAAATCGATCGGTGGTCAACTTCGTGACCCTCAATCTGAAGCTGAACAACAACCAGAATACGCACAGAACGAGTTCCGTTCAATTAAGCCGGAATTCTTCGTTGCTGTTGGTTTCTGTACGCACTTAGGTTGTTCTCCAACTTACCTGCCGGATTCTTTTGCAGAACAAGTTCAGGGTGTTAAGTCTGGTTTCTTCTGTCCTTGTCATGGTTCAAAGTTTGATATGGCAGGTCGAGTATTCCAAGGCGTACCAGCTCCATTGAATCTTGTTGTACCAAAGCATATGTATTTGAGTGACACTAAGATCATGATCGGTGTGGACGAGGGAGACGCGTAATGCAAGGATTGCTTGATTGGGTAGAGAAACGTCTACCCGCGATGAATGCGTATAAAAAGCATTTATCTGAATACCCAATGCCTAAGAACTTTAACTTTTGGTACCTTTTCGGTTCTTTGGCAATGTTGGTATTGGTTAACCAAATCCTTACGGGTATTTGGCTAACAATGAACTACGTACCGTCAGGTGAGGGTGCATTTGCTTCTGTTGAATACATCATGCGTGATGTGGAATACGGTTGGCTACTACGTTACATGCACTCAACAGGTGCTTCGGCATTCTTCGTTGTTATCTACCTGCACATGTTCCGTGGCCTAATCTATGGTTCTTACCAAAAGCCTCGTGAGCTACTTTGGATCTTCGGTATGTTGATCTTCTTAGTGCTTATGGCTGAGGCTTTCATGGGTTACCTACTACCATGGGGTCAAATGTCTTACTGGGGTGCTCAGGTAATCATTTCTCTGTTTGGTGCGATCCCTGTTATCGGTGATGACCTAACGCTTTGGATCCGTGGTGACTACATCATCTCTGGTGCAACGCTGAACCGTTTCTTCGCACTGCACGTTATCGCTCTACCAATTGTACTTCTGCTGCTTATCGTACTTCACGTACTAGCACTGCACGAAGTGGGTTCGAACAACCCAGACGGTATTGAGACGAAACTTCCTAAAGGCACAATGGGCGACGACTACAAAACGCAGTTCCCATTCCACAAGGATTACACTAAGAAATACGACATCATTGACTCTATTCCTTTCCACCCATACGGGACCGTGAAAGATATGGTTGGTGTGGCCGGTTTCCTATTCTTCTTCTGTTATGTGCTGTTCTTTAACCCAGAGATGGGTGGATTCTTCCTTGAGCCGCCAAACTTTGAAGCTGCTAACCCACTGAAAACACCAGAGCACATCGCTCCGGTATGGTACTTCACGCCGTTTTACGCAATTCTGCGTGCTGTTCCTGATAAGTTGCTAGGTGTTGTAGCAATGGGCGCATCTATTGTTGTGCTATTCCTACTACCATGGTTCGACCGTTGTAAAGTGCGTTCTTACCGTTACCGTAGCAAACTGCATTTGATTAACATCATCCAATTCACAATAAGCTTTATTGCGCTTGGTGTACTTGGTGCGCTTCCAGCAACGCCAACATACACGCTACTGGCTCAAATCTTTAGCTTAGGTTACTTCATGTTCTTCGTTCTACTGTGGTTCTACAGTAAAAATGAAGCGACGAAACCATTACCAGAAAGGGTGACATTCAAATGAAAAAGTGGATTGTAATTTTATTTGCTATGTTGCCGTCACTGGTGATGGCAGCGGGTGCAAACGTACCATTAGACAAAGCGAACAATGATTTAACAGACAAAGCTTCATTGCAAAATGGCGCTAAGATGTTCATGAACTACTGTTTCGCTTGTCACTCAACGCAGTACCAGCGCTATGAACGTGTTGCGAATGATTTAGAGATCCCCGTTGATCTTATGAAGGAAAATCTGATTTTCGACCCTGAAGCTAAAATCGGTGACTTGATGGTTAATGCTATGCCTTCTGATCAAGCGGCAAGTTGGTTTGGTGCTCCGCCACCAGACCTAACATTGGTTGCTCGTGTTCGTGGCGCAGACTGGCTGTACACTTACCTTCGTACTTTCTATGAAGATCCGTCTCGTCCATTTGGCGTGAACAACATTGTTTTCCCAAGCGTTGGTATGCCGCACGTTCTTGAAGAACTGCAAGGTATCCCAACACCAATCTACGATACTCATATGGTAGATGGCGAGGAAGTGACGGTTGTTGTTGGCACTGAGACTGACGGCTCTGGCGAATTAAGTGCTGGTGAATACGACGAAGCAGTTCGTGACCTTGTTAACTTTTTGGTTTACTCGGGCGACCCAGTTCAACTTGAGCGTCACGCTATGGGTTGGTGGGTAATGGCCTTCTTAGTAATCTTCACTATCATCGTGATTTTGCTGAAGAAAGAGTATTGGCGTGATGTGCACTAATTGTGCTATAATACCGTGCTAATTCCCAAATTATGTTAATGTTCAATGGAGGCTTTAGGCCTCCATTGTTTTTATTTAAAGTGTACTGGAGGGCTCCATGGCTGTAGCTGCCAATAAACGTTCTGTAATGACTCTTTTCTCAAGTGCTTCTGATATGTATAGCCATCAGGTGCGCATCGTTCTTGCTGAAAAAGGCGTAAGTGTTGAAGTTGAGTTGGTTGATGAAAAAAATCTACCAGCAGAGCTTGTTGAACTGAACCCGTACAAATCAGTACCTACTCTTGTTGATCGTGAGCTTGCTCTATATGACTCGAAGATCATCATGGAATACCTAGATGAGCGTTTCCCTCACCCACCGTTGATGCCTGTATACCCGGTTGCTCGTGGTAACAGCCGTCTAATGATGTACCGCATTGAGCGTAACTGGTATTCAGTTGCAGAGAAGATCGTTAAAGGCAACGCTGAAGAATCTGAAGCAGCTCGCGTTAAACTGCGCAACGACCTACTGACTCTTGCTCCTATCTTCGCTGAGTATGAATACTTCATGAGCGAAGAGTTTAGCCTAATTGATTGTTACCTAGCTCCGCTATTATGGCGTTTACCTGAGCTTGGTATCGAACTAATTGGTCCTGGTTCTAAAGAGCTTAAGATTTACATGAACCGCGTATTCGAACGTGATTCATTCCTAGCTTCTCTAACTGAAGCTGAGCGTGAGATGCGACTCGTTCGCTAAGCGTTTATGGATATTTCTAATATGACTCCACGCCGACCATACATGCTTCGTGCATTTTATGAGTGGCTGGTTGATAACGAACTAACTCCACACCTTGTTGTTGAAGCAACATTACCGGGTGTGCGAGTTCCAGAAGAGTTTGTTCAAGATGGTCAGATCATTCTGAACATCGCGCCTCGTGCGGTTGGACAACTTGAACTGGGTAACGAAGCTGTGACGTTTAGTGCTCGCTTTAGTGGTCGTCCACACTCTGTGATCGTTCCGCTTTACGCAGTACAAGCGATTTATGCTCGTGAAAATGGTGCTGGTACCATGTTTGAACCTGAAGAGGCTTACATGGAAGCGTTTGAAGAAGGGATTGAAGAAAGTCCTTTTGAAGAACCAGAAAAAGGCCCATCTTTGAGCGTAGCAACGGCAGACGTAGATGCTGAAGAGCCAGACTCAGATCCTGAGCCACCTCGTCCAGCGAAAGGTCGCCCAAGCCTTCGTGTTATCAAATAACGTTAGTTATACCAATCACAGTAAGTAAGTGATCAGAAATAGCGCAGGAAAAAAGCTTGAGAGCAAGGCGGAATTTTTTGATAAGTAGTTATTCTACAATCAAAAATTCTAACGCAGTTATCGAGATTTTTAACAAGCTAGAATGATAGATTATTTACTACGATTGGTATTAGATAACGAACCAAATAAAAAAGCAGCGACTCGTCGCTGCTTTTTCTTTTCTGCTATATCGCATTTAGTTGACTGGCTTACGGCTAGTTAACAGCCGTCTCTTCTTCACCGTATTCAAACGCTCGAATAACCTGTTTTACGCCAGATATGTTACGCGCAACTTCTGTCGCGATATCGGCATGCTCTCTAGTCACGAGTCCAAGTAGGAATACTTCAGAATCCTCAGTAATCACTTTTACTTTGATGCCGTTAAGCTCAGCATTCGCAAGCAGAGCTGATTTCACCTTAGTGGTAATCCAGCTGTCTTTACTGATAGCACTTACAGACAAAGGTTCTTTCACTCGAACTTGATTGTGGATGCTCTCAACGCCAGCCACTTCTTTGGCTTGGTTTTCAAAAGCGCGACGTTCTGAATCTGTGGTTGCTTGCCCCATCAACACCACTGAACCTCGGTATGAGCTTGCGGTGACACGTACATTGCCACGGAATGGTTGTTTATTGGTAATCGCTGCAACTTCAAATTCGATGTTGTTGTCGTTCCAAATCTCTTTGGTTGTTCGCGTATCCGTGACTAGGTTTGCAGTAGTTGCAGCACCAGCAATGAAAATGCCAGCACAACCAGACAGAGACAGTGTAAGTAGCGAAACATTAATCAGCTTAAACAGCCTCATAGAGGTTAATGATTTCATTGTGATGCTCCGTATATCACTCTTCGTGGGCAGGGAAGAGTACTTGATCGATTAGGTCACATAGGCAGTGCAGTGTCACCATGTGTACTTCATGAATGCGCGCTGTACGGTGTGACGGGATACGAATCTCTACATCGTGTTCACCAAGCAAACCTGCCATCTCACCACCATCTTTACCGGTAAAGGCGATGATGGTCATGTCGCGAGTTACCGCCGCTTCCATTGCCTTGATGATGTTCTTGCTGTTACCGCTAGTCGAGATAGCCAACAGAATATCGCCAGTTTGACCGAATGCACGCACCTGCTTAGAGAAGATCTCTTCATAGTGGTAGTCGTTAGCCACAGCCGTTAGCGTGGTGTTGTCTGCTGTGAGTGCCATTGCTGGAAGGCTAGGGCGCTCTGTTTCAAACCGGTTGAGTAGGCACGATACAAATTGCTGAGCATTCGACGCCGAACCACCATTACCACAACAAAGAATTTTGTTTCCGTTAAGCAAGGTCGCAACCATTGCTTGAGCGGCATGCGTGATTGCGTCAGGCAGAGCTTCTGCAGCCGCAATTTGGATTTGAATACTTTCTGTGAAACTTTCTTTAATGCTGTCTAGCATGTTTATCCTTGGGTAATCGCGTTTTGAATCCAGTCGATAGTGTCATTAGGCCCTTCAATGGCAACAATATCAAACCTGAAATCTGTAGAGTGCACCGACAATCCTTGCTGCATAAGCCAAACATTGGCTGTTTTGAGCAGTTTCTGTGACTTCTTGGCAGTCACCATTTCAGCGGCATGTCCGTAGCGGGTTTGCTTGCGGTATTTTACCTCAGCAAACACAACCGTATTGTTATGGCGCATTATAAGATCAATCTCGCCACATTTTGCTATGAAGTTTTCTTCTATTAACGATAAACCGTGGTTAATCAGATAAGATTTTGCCACGGCCTCGTATTTATCACCCACTTGTTTGTGGGTGATGGTTGGTTTGGATAGGAACTTTCGGCTAAAAAGCCCCATGCTCTGCCCAGCTGATTTCACGTTGAACCACACAGTTGTTATCGATGGTTAGCACACCCGTTTCACCTGGAATGCTGTAACCCTGTACGGCTTTCATCTGTGGCAGTGCATCCATTAGGTAGTATGCATCCATTCCCAGTGCTTGCAGACGCTTTTGGCCGTTTGAGTGTGCAGGCCATAGGTCGTTTAGCTCTTTATTAAGCTCGTTTTTGTTCTCAACCAATAGTGGGATGTCGCTGTAGAACACGCCGGTTAGGTCTTCATACTGCTTATCACCGCTGTTGCTGCGTGAGTTTGAGAAAAGAGCGGGCTGGCTAGCATCAGGGTTAATTGCAACTTCAATGAAGGGTTTGATTAGCGTTAGCTCTGAGTTCTTAGCCACAATGTAAACAGAATCGATATCACGACGGCTGCGTGGCTCTGTTTCTAGGTCTAGGTTCAGTAACCCGTCCATTTGAGCGATACGCTGTTGGCTCTCTTGCAGGCCGAATACCTGATTCACATTACGTTGCAGTTGGCGTTTGTCAGAGAATAAGCTGATAGCCACATCGTTGCTGCTGTATTTTTTCCACTCTTCTTTAAACGCTTGCTCAACACGCTCACCTAAACGTCCTCTTGGCGCAAGGATAAGCGGATACTTGTAGCCTTGAGCAAATAGGTGTTTCGCTGCCTGAGCAACTTCTTGTTCTGGCGATAGAGCGAGATAACAAATGTTAGTATCAGGTTCTAGTTGTGTTGGAATGTTCAGAGCTAAAGCTGGAATCGAATTCTCGTGGTTTTTCTGCGCTTGCTGAAGTTTAGTGATGTTACTCTTGATCAGCGGGCCAACGATGAAATCAACATTGTTCTCTTCCAGTGTCGCTTTAATCTCAGCGGCACTTTGCACGTTGGTATCCATTACCGTCAGCGTTGCATCTTCTTCGCGCTCTTTGTCATTCATCATCGCAAAGATGAAACCGTCACGCACAAGTTGTGCCTGCTTGCCGTACTTACCGGTTAGAGGCAGTAATAGTGCAGTGCTGGTTGGCTTGTTGATCTCTAGCGCCAAGATGTCAGTGATCGCCTGAGGTGTATATGTTGCTGCTGGGTGCTGAGAATTCTCTGCTAGCCAATCAGACAGGGTTTCCTGCAGGTTTGGAAGGTTTGAATTCAGCGTCTTCATGTAAATCGCCAGCTGTAACCAACCTGCAAGAACGTCTTCTGTAGGCGACGTCTTAAGCTCTAGAATCTCATATTGAGAATAGCTATTTAGGTTCTGCCAAATACGGTCAGCAGCTTGCTGTTGGAGCTCGTCGTCAGCGTCTAGATATTCTGAATAAAGAACTAACTCACGGCTTGCTTCAAAATACTCGCTTTGCATTTCAGAAATGTTCGCGCGTAGCTCGTGATAATCTTTCCACTGCTCGTTCGGAAGTTTCCACCAAGGCTGGAAGTTCAGTTGGCTATAAGCTTGTTCAGGCTGCGAGTTATTCACCAGCAGTTGAGCGCGCGCTAATTGCCATTCCGCTTGTTGCGTTTCGCTCAGCTCTTGTTTTGCTAAGCGTTTAATCAGCAGAGTTGCTTGATCGGTTTTTCCAACTTGCACAGAAGCCTTAAGCGCCATGATTAACCAGTCGTTTTGTAGACTTCCTTTGCTACTATCCGCCTGCATCATATAACTTTCAGTTGATTGCGCTGGATCTAGTGTAATATCAACGCTCGTTGGTGCTTGAGGACCTGAAGAACAAGCCGCCAATGTAATTGCTAATGCAATTGGAGTTAGTAAGCGTGGTACACTGAGTCTCTTATGGTTCATCGTTGCCATGAGTTCTTTAAATTCCGTATAAATTTGTATCTATATTAATCGTTGAAGTGATGGTAAACAAATGACAGATAACAAAACCTTGCTCACAGAGAGCCCAACTCTCTACATTGTGCCAACCCCAATCGGAAATTTGGGAGATATCACTCAAAGAGCAATTGAAATTTTATCAAGTGTCGATGTTATTGCAGCCGAAGACACACGCCACACGGGTAAGCTGCTTGCTCACTTCAATATATCAACCAGAACGTTCGCTTTACATGATCATAATGAACAAACTAAAGCACAAGTTCTAGTCGAAAGGTTATTAGAAGGTCAGTCTATCGCATTAGTCTCTGATGCGGGTACTCCTTTAATCAGTGATCCAGGTTACCATCTTGTCTCACAATGTCGTCAAGCGGGTGTGAGAGTTGTGCCACTTCCCGGTGCTTGTGCTGTAATTACCGCACTCAGTGCGTCAGGTCTGCCGTCGGATCGTTTCAGCTTTGAAGGCTTCTTACCGCCAAAGAGCAAAGGTCGTAAAGATAAGTTCCTAGAGATCGCGAAAGCAGAGCGCACGTGTATCTTCTACGAATCACCACATCGAATCTCAGATTCTCTACAAGATATGCTTGAGATCTTAGGCCCAGACCGTGAAGTTGTCTTGGCACGTGAGCTGACTAAGACATTCGAAACAATTCAAGGATTGCCACTGGGTGAGTTGATTGAGTGGATTGAAGAAGATTCGAACCGTAAGCGCGGTGAGATGGTGTTACTGATTCATGGTCATCGTGAAGAAGCGAGCACAGAACTGCCAGACGAAGCGACTCGTACTCTGGGTATCCTAACTAAAGAGTTGCCTCTTAAAAAAGCGGCGGCAATGACAGCTGAAATCTACAACCTGAAAAAGAACGCGCTGTACAAGTGGGGCCTTGAGCACCTAGATGGTTAACGCTGAATAGATAAATAGCTGCTCAGTGTATAAGTCGCTAGAGTGCTATTTTAAAGCTTGTGAGGAATGAAGGTCGTCCCTTCATTCCTCTTTTTTTGTCTGGATTGTGTGAAATTCATGCGTTTACTTAGCGGTTTGCAGCATATTTGTGATCTCGCTAGACACTGCACTCTAATCTCTATACAATCCGCCCTCGGAGTTGAACGGGTAATCGCTGCTTTGCTGATGTCCTTCGGGAGACTGACGTTGAGGTCCTTCGGGAAACTGACGTTGAAGTCCTTCGGGAGACTGGTAGAGGGGAGGAACGTCCGGGCTCCATAGAGCAGGGTGCCAGATAACGTCTGGGGGGCGCGAGCCCACGACAAGTGCAGCAGAGAGAAGACCGCCGATGGCCTCATTTCTTCGGAAGGGGCACAGGTAAGGCTGAAAGGGTGCGGTAAGAGCGCACCGTGCGACTGGCAACAGTTCGTAGCAAGGTAAACTCCACCCGGAGCAAGATCAAATAGGCCCTCACATTGCGTTGCTCGCGTATGGGGGCGGGTAGATTGCTTGAGCCTGTGAGCGATTGCAGGCCTAGACGAATGGTTACCACCGCGCAAGCGGAACAGAACCCGGCGTATGTGTCAACTCCACCTATATAAAGAACCCATCATTACTTAACCGTAGTGATGGGTTTTTTGCTTTATATTGACGTAAATTATTTAGATTTCCTTAAAATCTTTCACCCTGATATAAGCTTGGGTCAAAAATTCCAAATGCCTATACACAATATGGTGGAGATACAGCGTGAAATCAGTACACTAAAACGTTAATAGAACAAATTATTGCCGAACTAATGGCTCAATCCACTCACTGAGAAGACTATGACAGAAGCATTCAAACATATTTCAGTATTGCTTAACGAATCTATTGACGGACTTGCGATCAAACCTGACGGTACCTACATCGATGGTACTTTTGGCCGTGGTGGGCACAGCCGTACAATCCTGTCTAAACTGGGCGAGAATGGAAGACTCTTTAGTATCGACCGCGATCCACAAGCAATTGCTGAAGCTCAGAAGATTGATGACCCCCGTTTTACGATTATTCACGGCCCATTCTCAGGTATGGCTGAATATGCAGAGCGTTATGACTTAGTGGGTAAAGTGGATGGTGTTTTACTGGATTTAGGTGTGTCTTCACCACAGCTAGATGATGCTGAACGTGGCTTTAGCTTCATGAAAGACGGCCCGCTAGACATGCGTATGGATCCAACGACGGGTATTCCGGTTTCTCAGTGGCTAGTTGATGCGGATCTTGATGACATCACATGGGTTATCCGTGAGTTCGGTGAAGATAAACACGCTCGTCGTATCGCGAAGGGCATCATTGCTTATCAAGAGAACGAAGAGAACGAACCGTTAACACGTACTGGCCAATTGGCTAAGCTTATCTCTGATGTCGCTCCAAAGAACTTTAAAGAGAAAAAGCACCCAGCGACACGTGCTTTCCAAGCATTTCGTATCTACATTAATAGTGAACTTGAAGAGATCGATACCGCACTGAAAGGCGCTGCAAGTATTCTTGCTCCCCAAGGTCGTATCTCTGTTATCAGTTTTCACTCTCTTGAAGACCGTATGGTGAAGCGCTTCATCCGTAAAGAGAGTCAAGGCCCTCAGGTACCTCATGGTTTACCATTAACAGAAGATCAAATTAAAGCTTTAGGCAGTGCCGATCTAAAACCAATTGGTAAAGCGATCAAGCCTTCTAAAGGTGAAGTGGATGAAAATACTCGTTCACGCAGCTCAGTATTACGAATCGCAGAAAAGCTATAGTCAATGAAGACCTCCAAACCTAACTTAGCCAAGATAATATTTTTTGATTTGATCTCCGTGGGTAAAGTCCCATTGGTGCTGCTTATCTGTATCTTCGCGAGCGCGATGGGGGTCGTTCTCACGACACACATGTCACGTCAGGCAATCACGCAAAAAGACATGGCATTGAGTGAGCGTGAACAGCTTGATAATGAATGGCGAAATTTAATGCTTGAAGAGACGGCTCTGGCTGAACATAGCCGCGTTCAAGCATCGGCAAAACGAGAGCTAGACATGAAACGTCCAGACTCCGACAAAGAAGTTGTGATCACACTGAAATGACCGGAAAAAAGGAAAAAGCCCCCGCGAAAGCCGTTAAGAAACCAACGAAAGAGCGAGTGAAGAGCGAAAAGGACTCGGATCCAATTCTGATTAAATGGCGTTTCAACGTCGTTATTGCTTTTGTGTTGGTTGCCTTTTCTGTACTAGTAGGTCGTGTGGCTTACATCCAAGTCATTGAACCAGATAACTTAATTCGTCAGGGCGACCTTCGTTCTGTACGTGTTAAGGCTATTCCTTCTGCCCGCGGTATTATTTCAGACCGCAATGGCGAACCACTTGCCGTCAGTGTGCCTGTTGAGGCGGTATGGGCCGATCCTAAAACGATTTTCGATAAAAATGGCATGGCCCAAATTGATCGTTGGTATGCGCTAGCTGATGTACTTGGCTTAGATCGACAATCGATGATCAACAAGATCTCCAGCGACAAATCTCGTCGTTTTATCTACCTACAAAGACAAGTTAGCCCAGCAATGGCGAAATACATCCGCGACTTAAAGCTGGTGGGTATTGGTCTTAAAGCAGAATCACGTCGTTATTACCCAGCCGGTGAAGTCAGCGCGCATCTTATTGGTGTGACCGGAATTGATGGACACGGCCTAGAAGGTGTCGAGCGCAGCTACGATAAGTGGCTCACGGGTGAAGCAGGTAAACGTACAATCCGTAAAGACCGTTACGGGCGAGTAGTTGAAAACATTGCACTAGAAGAGCGTGAAGAAGGTAAACCACTCGAATTGACCATCGATCAGCGCTTACAAGCCATCGCTTATCGAGCGATTAAACAGGCGGTAGCCGATCACAAGGCGACTTCTGGCTCAGCGATTTTGTTGGATGTAAAAACCGGCGCTGTGTTGGCGATGGTTAATGCGCCTTCTTATAACCCGAACAATCGTGCTGACTTACAAAGCTTTAAGATGCGTAACCGCGTACTTACCGATGCGATGGAGCCCGGTTCTACCGTGAAACCTTTTGTGGTTTTAGCAGCGCTAGAGAACGGTACAGCTGATCCAGATATCGTTATTGATACTGGCAACGGCATCATGCAGATCGGTGGCAGTCGTGTGCGAGACTCGTCTAAAGTCGGTAAGGCTGATTTAGCGCTGATCCTCAAGAAGTCGAGTAACATAGGTGTGGCGAAGTTGGCACTTAACATGCCTTTAGAAGCTCTGCTAGGGATGTACAGTTCTGTTGGTCTGGGCGAAATGTCTGGGCTGAACTTAATCGGTGAAACGAGCGGTATTTTCCCGAATCGTCGTCGCTGGTCTAAGTTTGAAATTGCAACACTATCATTCGGTTACGGTTTGTCTGTTACACCGATGCAGTTGGCCCATGCGTATGCGACGCTAGCCAACAAAGGCATGTATGAACCGATTCATATTATTAAGAGTAACGACCAAGACTTTTCTAAGCAGATCATCAAGCGCGAGAACGCTGAACTGGTTTTGAATATGCTCGAAGGGGTGACTCAAAAAGGCGGCACAGCAACAAGAGCGGCCGTTCCTGGTTACCGAGTTGCAGCAAAAACGGGTACTTCTCGTAAGGCTGAAGCTGGCGGATACAGCGACGAATACATTGCGATTACTGCAGGTTTTGCCCCGGTTAGTGACCCAAGAGTCGCGCTGGTTGTTGTGGTCAATGAGCCTCAAGGTGACCTTTACTATGGCGGTTCAGTTGCTGCCCCCGTTTTTTCTGAAATCATGAAGGGTGCATTGCAAATACTGAATGTCCCTGCTGATGAAAACAAGTTTCAAGAATAGAGCCAATCAGGATTCAATATGAGTAATAGCCTCACGCTGTCATCTTTACTTTCTCCTTGGAGTGACTTTAGTTCACCTGAGCTGGATGCGATTGCCGTTGAACAGTTGGAGTTGGATAGTCGTGCCATCAAAGACGGCGATATTTTTGTTGCTGTAGTTGGGCATGCTGTTGATGGCCGTCGTTTCATTGACAAAGCGGTCTCACAGGGAGCCAATGCCGTTATCGCACAAGCTGATGCTGAAAAGGCCCATGGTCTGATTGAGTGGTTGGATGCTGTTCCGGTTGTTTACATTAAAGACCTTAACTTGGTGTTATCTGAGTTGGCCGGTCGTGTTTACTCGTCTCAGGCGACTAAGCTGATTGGTGTTACCGGCACCAATGGCAAAACCACTATCACCCAATTGATTGCTCAGTGGCTAGATTTAGTCGGCCAACGCTCTGCGGTAATGGGCACCACGGGTAACGGTTTTCTAGACAACCTTAAAACGGCGGCGAATACGACCGGTAGTGCGATTGAAATACAACGTACGCTGAGTGAGTTGGCTGAAGAAAACGCTGTTTATACCGCGATGGAAATCTCGTCTCATGGTTTGGTTCAAGGCCGAGTTAAGGCATTGGATTTTGAGGCTGGTGTATTTACTAACTTGAGCCGTGACCACTTGGATTACCACGGCACGATGCAAGAGTACGCTCTGGCTAAGAAGAGCTTGTTTACTCAGCATAAGTGTAAGCACGCTGTGATTAATGTTGATGATGAAGTCGGTAAAGCTTGGATGGCTGATCTGTCCAATGCAGTAGCTGTGTCATTGCTTCCGTTATCGGGCTACCAGCAGTCAGTATGGGCATCGGATGTTGCTTATGCAGAGACGGGTATCAAACTCGCTTTTGATGGTAGCTGGGGGCAGGGACAACTGTCTGTTCCTTTAATTGGCCAGTTCAACGCATCAAATGTATTGGTTGCTTTCGCGACCCTACTTGTACTAGGCATCGACAAGCAAACCTTGATCGACACAGCACCTCAATTGCAACCTGTGATTGGCCGTATGGAATTGTTCCAAGTGCCGAACAAAGCGAAAGTGGTTGTCGACTACGCGCATACACCTGACGCATTAGAGAAAGCATTGGCAGCACTACGTGTACATTGCTCTGGAAAGCTATGGGCAATCTTTGGCTGCGGTGGTGATCGAGATACAGGCAAGCGCCCTATGATGGCGGTTACCGCAGAGCAGTTCGCCGATAACATTATTATTTCAGATGACAACCCTCGCAGTGAAGACCCGGCATTGATTGTTAAAGACATGCTGGCAGGTTTAAGTGAGCCTGAAGTCGCCTTTGTTGAACACGATCGCTTTCAGGCGGTTAAGTTTGCTCTAGAGCAGGCGGGTAATAACGACATTATTCTTCTGGCAGGTAAAGGCCATGAGGATTACCAAGTATTGAAAGACAAAACGATCCACTATTCGGATCGAGAGTCAGCACTACAACTTTTAGGTATTTCATAATGATTGATGTATCACTCGAGCAGATCTGCTCAGCGGTGTACGGTCAGCTGATAGAGGCTGGCAAATCGAGCAATAGTTTGATCAATGCGGTTTCTACCGATACTCGCACCGTTGAAGAAGGTGCACTGTTTGTTGCTCTTGTAGGTGAACGTTTTGATGCGCATGATTTTTGTGGTCAGGCTGTTGAGGCCAATGCGAGTGCGTTATTAGTTCAACGAAAACTTGACCTAAATATTACTCAAGTTGTTGTTGAAGACACTAAACTTGCTTTAGGTCAGCTAAGTGCTTGGATCCACAAACAATGTAACGTGCCAACCATGGCGATAACAGGAAGCTGTGGCAAAACGACCGTCAAAGAGATGGTCGCGAGTATTCTACAACAACGTGGCAAAGTGCTGTTTACAGCGGGTAACTTCAATAATGATATTGGAGTACCACTAACCTTGCTGCGCAGTGAACCCAATGACGACTATGCCGTGATAGAACTGGGCGCGAACCACATTGGTGAAATTGCCTATACCACGCAGCTTGTGAAACCACAGGTGGCCTTAGTGAATAACGTTGCTGCCGCGCATCTAGAGGGCTTTGGCTCAATTGATGGTGTTAAACAAGCGAAAGGCGAAATTTTTCAGGGGCTTGCTGCTGGTGATACTGCTATTGTTAACCTAGAGAGCAATGGTGGTGACTTCTGGAAAGATGTGCTTGCAGACAAAAACGTACTGACCTTTTCTGAAAGTGATGACACGGCGGATTACTTTTCGACGAATATTCGCATCAACGAGCAGGGTGAAGCTTGCTTTGATATGCAGACCCCGCAAGGCGCTATCGATGTCGAACTTGGCATTATTGGTCAGCACAATGTAGCCAACGCATTAGCCGCAGCAGCACTGAGCATTCAATTCGGTGCCACGCTTGCAGAAATTAAAAGCGGTTTAGCGAATCTTATCTCAGTTAAAGGCCGAGTTGAGGTTCAACAATTAAGTCAGAATATCAAGCTGATAGATGACAGTTACAACGCCAGTGTACCGGCAATGAAGGCTGCAGCTAAATTGTTGTCGAGCTTCAAAGGTCAGCGTTGGTTGATTTTAGGCAATATGGCTGAGTTAGGCGATGAAAGCCTTGCACTTCACCGTCAAGTCGGTGAATATGCTGCCCCATTCGCTTTTGAGCATGTACTCACTTACGGTGATGATACCAAGGTGATTAGTGAAGTGTGTAACGGCACTCACTTTGCAACGCATGAAGCGATGATCGCGCACATAGAGCAGCACTTGAGCTTGCCAGAAAACGCGCCACATACCTTGTTGGTAAAAGGCGCCAATAGTGCAGGAATGAGTAAAATAGCCGCTGCTTTAAAGGAGAACTTTTCATGATAATTTGGCTTGCAGAGCTACTACAGCCACACTTTTCTTTTTTCCGTTTGTTCGAATACTTATCGTTTCGTGCAATCGCGAGCATTTTGACGGCTTTATGTCTGTCGCTGTGGATGGGACCTCGTTTAATTGAGCGTCTGCAAATGCTGCAAATTGGCCAAGTTGTTCGTAATGACGGCCCAGAATCTCACTTCAGTAAGCGTGGTACACCAACCATGGGTGGTGTGATGATCCTTGCTGCGATCATCATTACGGTCTTACTTTGGGCTGACTTATCAAACCCTTACGTTTGGGCCGTACTTGTCGTGCTAGGCGGTTACGGTGCAGTTGGTTTTGTTGATGATTATCGTAAAGTTGTTCGTAAGAACACTGATGGTCTGATTGCTCGTTGGAAGTACTTTTGGCAGTCGGCGATTGCTTTGGTAGTGGCATTTGCTCTGTATGCTCACGGGCAAGACACTGCAGCAACACAATTAGTGGTGCCTTTCTTTAAAGATGTGATGCCACAACTTGGTTTACTGTACATTGTTCTAACTTACTTTGTTATTGTGGGTACCAGTAACGCGGTAAACCTAACTGATGGCCTAGATGGCTTGGCGATTATGCCAACGGTTATGGTTGCAGCGGGTTTTGCTGTTATCGCTTGGGCGACAGGTAACGTTAACTTTGCAGCATACCTACACATTCCATACATCCCATACACCTCTGAACTGGTTGTGGTATGTACTGCTATCGTTGGTGCAGGCCTTGGCTTCCTATGGTTTAACACTTACCCAGCACAAGTATTCATGGGCGATGTTGGCTCTCTAGCACTGGGTGGTGCGTTAGGTGTGATTGCGGTACTCGTTCGTCAAGAGTTGGTACTAGTGATCATGGGTGGTGTGTTTGTAATGGAGACCTTGTCAGTAATCCTGCAGGTGGGCTCTTACAAATTGCGTGGCCAGCGTATTTTCCGTATGGCACCGATTCACCACCACTATGAGCTGAAAGGCTGGCCAGAACCGCGTGTTATCGTGCGCTTTTGGATCATCTCAATGGTATTGGTACTGATTGGCCTAGCGACACTGAAAGTTCGTTAATCCTATGCGAGCCTCTGTATTAGAGGTTCTTTAAAACTATTAAGAGCATCTTGTTTAAATGGAACGTTGGCAAAATATTCAAAATGTAGTGGTTGTGGGGCTCGGTATTACCGGGCTCTCTGTCGTTAAACATCTCGTAAAATATCAACCTCATACGCATGTGAAGGTCATTGATACGCGAGAGCTACCGCCAGGAAAGGAATCTTTGCCTGAGTCGGTAGAGCTGCATTCTGGAAGCTGGAATGGCCAATGGCTAGCTGAGGCTGATCTGGTGGTTGCTAACCCAGGCATTGCTTTAGCGACGCCAGAAATTCAAGATGTGCTTCAAGCGGGTACGCCTGTCGTTGGCGACATCGAGCTGTTTGGTTGGGCTGTAGATAAGCCTGTTGTGGCGATTACTGGTTCAAACGGTAAGAGTACCGTGACGGATTTGACTGGTGTGCTTGCTAAGGCTGCTGGGCTTAATGTTGGCGTTGGCGGCAATATTGGCATTCCTGCCCTAGACCTTCTAGAACTTGATGCGGATTTATATGTCCTTGAACTTTCAAGTTTTCAGCTAGAAACTACATCGAATTTAAAACTTGCCGCTGCGGCATTCTTAAATCTGTCTGAAGATCATATGGATCGCTATCAAGGCATGGCTGATTACCGTGAGGCCAAGTTAAGAATCTTTAATAACGCGCAGTGTGCGACTGTTAATCGTGAAGACAAAGAGACTTACCCTGACCAGACAATGCCATTGTTGACTTTTGGCCTAGATAACCAAGAGTTTGGTGTATCAACGATTGATAGTACTGAGTGGTTGGTCGATCACGGTAAACCTGTCCTTGCTACCCAAGATTTAACATTGGTTGGACGTCACAATGTGGCGAATGCGTTAGTCTCACTTGCACTATTGAAGCAAGTTGGTATCGACTACAGCAAAAGTCTTGATGCTTTGAAGGCCTATAACGGTTTGACGCATCGTTGCCAAGTCGTGGCTGACAAGCGCGAAATCAAATGGGTTAATGACTCCAAAGCAACAAATGTAGCCAGCACATTGGCAGCCCTGTCTGGGTTGGAGTATCAAGGTACGTTATATCTTTTGGTTGGCGGCGTTGGTAAAGGTGCTGACTTTAGTGAGCTTGAACCAGTATTGGCGCAACTTGAGCGTGTTCAGCTGTGTTGTTTCGGTGAAGATGCAGATCAATTCATGCCTCTGCACCCATCGGCACAAAAGTTCGATACCATGCAGCAGATAATCGAATCTATCTCGCCACAGCTGGTGGCTGGAGATATGGTGATGCTGTCTCCGGCGTGCGCAAGCTTCGATCAATTTAATAATTTCATGGCAAGAGGTGATGCGTTCACTGAGCTTGCTCATGAGTATGCTTAACGTGTTGAAGGACTAACATTCAGTGCAAAGAGTCAAAGAGATTAATCAATCCATCTGGCAGTGGCTAAACCGTGCTACTCCCGAGGCGCTTTACGATCGTCAATTGGTGTGGATTGCTCTTGGGCTAATGCTGACAGGTTTGGTGATGGTGACGTCTGCTTCGTTCCCCATCAGTGCTCGTTTAACCGATCAGCCGTTTCACTTTATGTTCCGTCATGCCATCTTCCTTGTATTGGCGTTAGGTGTCTCTAGCGTCATATTGCAAATCCCGATGCAACGCTGGTTTCAATACAGTATGTATCTACTGGGCTTGTCCTTCTTCTTGCTGATTGTGGTATTAGCCGTCGGTAAGTCGGTTAACGGCGCATCGCGTTGGATCCCATTAGGGCTATTTAACTTACAACCCGCTGAAGTCGCCAAGTTATCGCTGTTTATCTTTATGGCGGGCTACTTGGTTCGGAAGCAAGATGAAGTGAGAAAAACCTTCTTCGGTGGTTTTGGTAAACCGATCATGGTATTCGGCGCTTTTGCCGTGCTGCTGCTAGGCCAGCCCGATTTAGGTACTGTGGTCGTAATGCTAGTGACCCTGTTCGGCATGCTATTCATTGCTGGTGCCAAGCTTTCACAGTTTATCGCCTTGATGGTGGCAGGTATTGCCGCGGTCGTCGGTTTGATTGTTATAGAACCTTATCGTGTTCGACGTGTTACCTCATTCTGGGAACCTTGGAACGACCCGTTCGGCAGTGGTTACCAGTTAACTCAGTCATTGATGGCGTTTGGCCGTGGTGATTGGATGGGGCAAGGGCTTGGTAACTCGATTCAAAAACTCGAATACTTACCAGAAGCGCATACCGATTTTGTATTTGCTGTGTTGGCTGAAGAGCTTGGCTTTGTCGGTGTTACCTTAGTATTAATGTTGATCTTCAGCTTGGTGTTAAAAGCCATTCTGATAGGTAAAAAAGCCTTTGAACACGATCAAGTGTTCAGCGGCTATCTGGCTTTTGGTATTGGTATTTGGTTTGCGTTTCAGACGCTTGTTAACGTAGGTGCTGCATCTGGCATCGTTCCGACCAAAGGTCTAACCCTACCGCTAATCAGTTATGGTGGTTCGAGTTTAATTGTTATGTCTGTGGCGGTATCAATGCTGCTGCGCATTGACCACGAATGCCGAATGCAACAAAAAGAACAAGCTGATAGTCAAAACGAATTAGTAGAATAAGAATCTAACGTGATGAAACAAAACAAAAAACTTTTAGTGATGGCTGGTGGTACTGGCGGTCACGTTTTCCCAGGGTTAGCAGTAGCGAAAAAGCTTCAGCAACAAGGTTGGGAAATTCGCTGGTTAGGCACAGCAGACAGAATGGAAGCGGATTTAGTGCCAAAGCATGGCATTGAAATCGACTTCATCAAAGTGAAAGGCCTGCGTGGTCAAGGCATTAGCAAGTTAATTAAAGCGCCGTTCCAGATTATTAATGCCATACTTCAAGCAAGGCAACACATCAAAGCATGGCAGCCTGATGTGGTACTTGGTATGGGTGGCTACGTGAGTGGCCCGGGTGGTATCGCGGCATGGTTGTCTGGCATTCCAGTGGTTCTCCATGAACAAAATGCAGTGGCAGGTTTAACCAACCAATGGCTGTCTAAGATTGCTAAAAAGGTTTTCCAAGCTTTCCCTGGTGCTTTCCCTACCGCAGAAGTGGTGGGTAACCCAGTACGCGAAGATGTGGTTGCCTTAGCTGAACCCGAGCAACGCATGGCTGAGCGTGATGGTGACATCCGCATCTTGGTTATGGGCGGCAGTCAGGGCGCAAAAATCCTAAACGATACCTTGCCAGTAACGATGGCGCAGCTTGGTGAAGGCTTCACTGTGATGCACCAAGCGGGTAAGAACAATCAACAACAAGTTATTGAGCAATACAAATCACATTCTGTTGGTAATGTTCAAGTGACTGAATTTATTGATGATGTGGCGCAAGCTTATGAGTGGGCAGATCTATTAGTGTGTCGCTCAGGTGCATTAACCGTATCAGAAGTGTCTGCGGCAGGTGTCGGTTCTATCTTCGTTCCGTTTATGCACAAAGACAGACAACAAGCGTTGAATGCCGACCATTTAGTTGAATGTGGCGCAGCGTTAATGATTGAACAGCCTCAACTAACGGCTGATAAGCTAGCGAACACTATCACGCAGCTTGATAGAAATGAATTAAAAATGATGGCAACAAAAGCTCGTCAAGCCGCCAAGCTTGATGCTGATGTGACCGTCGCTGAAGCGATTAAAGCTTTAGCAAAATAATGAGATTGAATTGATGACGATTGAACATACCCAAGACTTAGCGCAAATCCGTGCAATGGTGCCAGAGATGCGCCGTGTTAAATCTATCCACTTCATTGGTATTGGTGGTGCCGGAATGAGCGGGATTGCTGAAGTCTTGCTAAATGAAGGCTACCAGATCACGGGTTCTGATATTGCTCAAAACCCAGTGACTGATCGTTTAGTTAGCAAGGGTGCGACCGTTTATATCGGTCACCAAGCGAGTAACGTTGCCGACGCAAGTGTGGTGGTTGTTTCAACCGCTATCAACGAAGAAAACCCAGAAATTATTGCAGCTCGTGAAGCGCGCACACCGATCGTTCGTCGTGCAGAAATGCTGGCTGAGCTGATGCGTTTTCGTCACGGTATTGCTGTGGCAGGTACGCACGGTAAAACAACCACGACTGCGCTAGTGACACAGATTTACTCGGAAGCCGGCCTAGATCCAACCTTCGTAAACGGTGGTTTGGTTAAAAGTGCTGGCACTAACGCACGTTTAGGTTCAAGCCGTATTCTTATCGCTGAAGCCGATGAGAGTGATGCTTCATTTTTACATCTGCAACCTATGGTTAGTATCGTAACTAACATTGAAGCGGATCATATGGATACCTACGGCGGCGATTTCGAAACGCTAAAGCAGACATTTATCGATTTCCTACACAACCTGCCGTTCTACGGCCAGGCTGTGATGTGTGTAGATGATCCTGTTGTACGTGAACTTATCCCTCAGGTGAGCCGCCAAGTGATTACTTACGGCTTATCTGAAGACGCAGATATTCGTATTGAAAACTACGTACAAGAAGGTCAACAAGGCAAGTTTACGGTTGTACGTGAAGGTAAAGCTAACTTAGATATCACGTTGAACATTCCAGGTCGCCACAACGCATTGAATGCATCGGCTGCGATTGCTGTTGCAACAGAAGATGACATCAGCGATGAAGCGATTCTCAAAGCGATGGCGGGAACGGAAGGCACGGGTCGCCGTTTCGATCACCTAGGTGAGTATGAAACAGGTAAAGGCGTTGCAATGCTGGTCGATGATTACGGTCATCACCCAACCGAAGTTGATGTGACGATTCAAGCTGCTCGTAGTGGCTGGACTGATAAACGTCTTGTTATGATCTTCCAACCGCACCGTTATAGCCGTACTCGCGATCTGTATGATGATTTCGCGAACGTTCTTGAGCAGGTTGATGTCCTAATTCTGTTAGATGTTTATTCTGCAGGTGAGAAACCTATTGCAGGGGCTGACGGACGCTCATTAAGTCGAACTATTCGTGGGCGTGGTAAGATAGACCCAATCTTTGTTGCCGATATCAACGCACTGCCATCGGCTTTAGCCAACGTAATTCAAGGCGGTGACCTTGTTTTAACGCAGGGTGCAGGCGATGTTGGTCGAGTAGCGAAGCAGTTGGAATCGTTACAGTTAGACATTAATAAAATGCAGAACGCGTAACAGAATACTGTCTACAGACTGTGGTCAATCGCTCACTTCTTGCGATTGACCTAAAATTGACCAAAAATCTTATTATCAACGTTTGATAGTTTGATTTTGCTCAGTATAATTCATAGGTTAAAGTAAGTGCTTTTACCTCTATTACGAAGATAGGGAATAGAATTGCGAACCAACGACAGGGAATGCGGGCTTTGGTAGAAAGTACTTTTAGCGAAAACCGCCACCTATTCAGTTTACCGTCGCTCAAGAAACACGCCTTAGGCGGGTCTTTTTTTGTCATGGTATTGCTATTCATTGGGTTTCTTTTCTATACCACACTAACTTGGATGTGGGACGATCAGCGATTGCCTCTCTCCAAAATAGTACTTCAAGGCGACTTAACTTACGTAACCGCTGGTGATGTTCAACATGCCTTTAGCGAGCTAGAGCACATTGGAACCTTCATGTCGCAAGACATCGGTGTGTTGCAAGACAGTTTAGAAGCGTTACCTTGGGTTTCAGTGGTCTCCATTCGTAAGCAGTGGCCAGACACAATAAAAGTATTTTTGACTGAGTACCATGCGGCAGCAATCTGGAACGGTAACATGCTGCTGAATGACGATGGTCAGGTGTTTAATGGTGATATCGGCCTGTTGAAGGGCGATAGAGTTAAGCTTTACGGCCCAGACGGCACCAGCCAAGAAGTGATAGAAAAGTGGCGACAGATAACCCCTTTGATTAACAGTCTAGGGTTAACCGTTACCTCTCTCGTTCTCAATGAGCGTCGCGCTTGGCAAATAATCCTAGATAACGGTATCCGTTTAGAACTAGGTAAAGATTCTTTAGATGAGCGTGTTGAACGCTTCATTTCGCTTTACAACGAACTTGGTAGTAAAGCGAATCAAGTGAGCTACATCGACCTCAGGTATGATACGGGAGCCGCTGTAGGCTGGTTTCCAGAGCAAGAGTTAGAAGAGAGCACAGATGACTAAGACCGCAGATGACAACATAATCGTTGGTCTTGATATAGGCACTGCGACCATATCAGCTCTGGTTGGTGAAATATTGCCTGATGGTCAAATCAATATCATTGGTTCTGGGCAAAGCCCATCCAGAGGTATGGATAAAGGTGGTGTAAACGACCTAGAGTCGGTAGTTAAGTCGGTTCAGCGAGCTATTGATCAAGCAGAGTTGATGGCGGAATGCCAAATCAGCAATGTATTTATCTCGCTATCGGGTAAACATATCGCAAGCCGAATTGAAAAAGGCATGGGCACTATCTCTGATGAAGAGGTGTCTCAAGACGATATGGATCGAGCGATCCATACCGCGAAATCAATTAAAATAGGTGATGAGCAGAGAATTCTGCACGTGATCCCACAAGAATTTACCATTGATTATCAAGAAGGGATTAAGAACCCACTTGGCTTATCTGGTGTTCGAATGGAAGTCAGTGTTCACCTAATTTCTTGCCATAGCGACATGGCGAGAAACATTATTAAAGCTGTTGAACGATGTGGTCTCACAGTAGAACAAATCGTGTTTTCAGGACTTGCCTCAAGCAATGCGGTAATTACTGAAGACGAGAGAGAGCTTGGAGTATGTGTTGTCGATATCGGTGCGGGTACAATGGATATTTCCATTTGGACTGGCGGCGCACTTCGACACACAGAAGTCTTTTCCTACGCAGGAAATGCAGTAACCAGTGATATTGCCTTCGCTTTCGGCACGCCAGTGAGCGATGCTGAAGAGATAAAAGTAAACCATGGTTGCGCTCTGAGTGAACTCGTAAGCAAGGATGACTCTGTTAACGTCCCAAGTGTTGGTGGTCGCCCATCGAGAAGTTTGCAACGACAAACTTTGTCGGAAGTGATTGAACCACGTTACACTGAACTTATGGGTCTCGTTAACCAAACTATTGATACGGTTCAATTACAGCTACGAGATGAAGGTATTAAACACCACCTTGCAGCTGGCGTCGTTCTCACTGGTGGAGCGGCACAAATTGACGGATTGGTAGAGTGTGCGGAACGTGTTTTCCGCAATCAAGTTCGAGTTGGTAAGCCGTTAGAAGTTAGTGGCTTAACTGACTATGTTAAAGAGCCGTATCATTCTACGGCGGTTGGTTTACTTCATTACGCAAGAGATTGTCAGATCAGTGATGAAGGTGATTACAGCGAACCTAAGCGTTCAGCACCTTCTATGTCTGGTTTATTTGGCAAATTGCGTAATTGGATACAAAAAGAGTTTTAACCTGAGTTGCAGGAAAAAACGGAGATAACACATGTTTGAACCGATGATGGAAATGTCTGACGATGCAGTAATTAAAGTCGTTGGAGTTGGTGGCGGTGGCGGTAACGCTGTTGAGCACATGGTACGTGAATCAATCGAAGGCGTAGAATTCATCAGTGTTAACACTGATGCACAAGCACTTCGTAAAACAAGCGTGAGCAGCGTGATCCAAATTGGTGGTGATATCACTAAAGGTTTGGGCGCTGGTGCAAACCCACAAGTAGGCCGTGATGCAGCTCTCGAAGATCGAGAAAGAATTAAAGAAGTTCTAACTGGCGCCGATATGGTATTTATCGCAGCTGGTATGGGCGGTGGTACTGGTACAGGTGCTGCTCCAGTTATTGCTGAAGTTGCGAAAGAGTTGGGTGTGCTGACGGTTGCTGTTGTAACTAAGCCATTTAGCTTTGAAGGCAAAAAGCGTTTAGCGTTTGCTGAGCAAGGTATTGAAGAGCTTTCTAAACATGTGGATTCATTAATTACGATTCCAAATGAAAAGCTACTTAAAGTACTTGGCCGCGGCGTAACTCTGCTAGAAGCTTTCGCAAGTGCCAATGATGTACTTAAAAACGCTGTACAAGGTATCGCTGAGCTAATTACTCGCCCTGGTATGATTAACGTCGATTTCGCGGATGTTCGCACCGTAATGTCTGAGATGGGTCATGCAATGATGGGTAGCGGTATCGCAAAAGGTGAAGACCGTGCTGAAGAAGCTGCTGAAACAGCAATTTCTAGCCCACTACTAGAAGACATCGACCTAGCTGGCGCGCGTGGCGTTCTTGTGAACATCACTGCAGGCCTAGATATGCGTCTAGATGAGTTCGAAACAGTAGGTAATACAGTTAAGGCATTCGCATCTGATAATGCAACAGTTGTGATTGGTACTTCTCTAGACCCTGATATGACAGATGAAATCCGCGTAACTGTTGTTGCAACAGGTATCGGCACAGAGAAAAAACCAGACATTACATTAGTTGCTGGTGGTAAAGCTAAGGTTGCACCAACTCCTCAACCACAGGTAGCGGCTCAAACTGCACCAAAAGTGGAAGAGAAAGTGGCACAACCATTGCAAGAAAAAACTGAGGTTAAACCTCAAGTTAAGCCGCAACCAACAACGTCACCTGTTTCTTCAGGTACAGGCGCTAGCCAAAGTGCAGCACCTAAGGCTGAGAAAGAGAGTGGATACTTAGATATTCCAGCATTCTTACGACGTCAGGCTGATTAACAAATACCCAAAATTTGACTATCGTCGAATTAATGGTAAAATTCGCGGTCGGTAAATACTGACCGTGATTTGTAGCACTGATAACGAGGCAAGCAGATGATCAGACAACGTACTCTGAAAGAAATTGTGAAAACAACTGGTGTGGGTCTCCACTCTGGTCGTAAAGTCACACTTACTCTTCGCCCGGCAGCTGCAAATACAGGTATTGTTTATCGTCGTACAGATGTAAATCCACCTGTAGATTTCCCAGCTGATCCAGCGTCAGTTCGTGACACTATGCTATGTACAGCTCTTGTTAATGACGAAGGCGTACGTATCTCTACAGTGGAACACCTTAACGCAGCTTTAGCGGGTATGGGCATCGACAACATTATTGTTGAAGTAGATGCACCTGAGATCCCAATTATGGATGGTAGCGCAAGCCCATTCGTATACTTGCTACAGCAAGCGGGTGTAGAAACACTGAATGCAGCGAAGCGTTTTATTCGTATCAAAAAGCCTATCCGTTTTGAAGATGGCGATAAGTGGGCAGAATTTGTTCCATTTAACGGCTTCCGTATGGACTTTGAGATCGACTTTAACCACCCAGCTATTGAATCTGATGAGCAACGTTTGTTGTTTGATTTCTCTTCACAAGGTTTTGTGAAAGAAATTTCTCGCGCTCGTACTTTCGGCTTCATGCGCGACATTGAGTATCTACAATCTCAAAACCTAGTACTTGGCGGTAGCTTTGATAATGCTATCGTACTGGACGAATACCGAATTCTTAATGAAGAAGGTCTACGTTTTGACAATGAGTTCGTAACTCATAAAGTACTAGACGCGATTGGTGACTTGTACATGTGTGGACACGCTATTATTGGTGAGTTCCGTGCATACAAATCAGGTCACGGCCTAAACAACCAACTACTACGTGCAGTACTTGCTGACGCAGAAGCTTGGGAATGGGCAACATTCGAAGAAGAAGTAGGCTCTCCTGTTGCATTTGCTGAGCCAGGAATGGTTCTAGCGTAATTGTTGTTTACAGCAATATAAGATTTCGAAAACCAGGTCATTGACCTGGTTTTTTTGTATCTATTTTCCAGATACAGTGTCGTCAACATCCGAAAGTTGTCTCCCAATGAGCTGCAGTCTGGCTAATCCATCAGCAATTAGAAAGAAAAGTTCCAAGCACATCAAACAAATGGGGTTATAAATGGTTGTTGGTGTGAAAATTACTTACACTAAAGGGCATTAATTTTAACTCAAGCCTTGAAAACTCTACTCTCAAGTACAATATCAAAGATACTAGATTTATCTCAGTATCCTTGGTTAGTAACTGAAGACTAGTTCATAGCTAGTAGAGACACTGACGGCATTTAAAATAGATCGCGGACGATCTGAGAACGAAGAGATTCCAAGCACATGATTACTAAGCTGCTGACAAAGGTAATTGGCAGTCGCAATGACAGAACACTGCGCCGCCTTAGAAAAATTGTAAAAGAAATTAATAACTTCGAACCAACGTTTGAAGCACTTTCAGACGAAGAACTAAAAGCAAAAACGGTTGAATTTCGTGAGCGCTTAGATAAAGGTGAATCGCTAGACCAACTTCTACCTGAAGCATTTGCTACGGTACGTGAAGCGTCTAAGCGTGTTTACGGCATGCGTCACTTTGACGTGCAAATGATTGGTGGCATGGTTCTAAATGCTGGCCAAATTGCAGAAATGCGTACTGGTGAAGGTAAGACTCTTACAGCAACCCTACCAGCTTATCTTAACGCCCTACCTAGCAAAGGTGTTCACGTAGTAACGGTGAACGACTACCTAGCGAAGCGTGATGCGGAAACAAACCGCCCATTATTTGAATTCCTTGGTATGACTGTTGGCGTAAACGTGCCAAACATGGCTCCACCAGAGAAGAAAGAAGCGTACCAAGCGGATATCCTATACGGAACAAACAACGAGTTTGGCTTCGATTACCTACGTGACAACATGGCTTTCCGTGCTGAAGATCGTGTTCAACGTGAGCGCTTCTTTGCTGTTGTCGATGAGGTTGACTCAATCTTAATCGATGAAGCTCGTACTCCACTTATTATCTCTGGCCCAGCTGAAGATAGTTCAGATCTTTACACGCGTATTAACACGTTGATCCCTAACCTTGAGCGCCAAGATAAAGAAGATTCTGAAGAGTACCGTGGTGAAGGTCACTACACCATGGACGAGAAATCGAAACAGGTTCACCTGACTGAAAACGGTCAAGAATTTGTAGAAGAGCTAATGGTCAAAAACGGCCTGATGGAAGAGGGTGACACGCTTTACTCTCCAACTAATATCAGCCTATTGCACCATGTTAATGCAGCGCTGCGTGCACACGTACTGTTTGAGAAAGACGTCGACTACATCGTTACTGAAGAAGGCGAAGTGGTTATCGTTGATGAACATACTGGTCGTACTATGCCAGGTCGTCGTTGGTCTGAAGGTTTACACCAAGCTGTTGAAGCTAAAGAAGGTGTGAAGATTCAGAATGAAAACCAGACGCTAGCATCGATTACATTCCAGAACTTCTTCCGTCTATACGAAAAACTGTCAGGTATGACAGGTACAGCCGATACAGAAGCTTTCGAATTTCAGTCTATCTACGGCCTAGAAACAGTGGTTATCCCAACCAACAAGCCTATGGTTCGTAACGATATGCCAGATGTGGTTTATCGTACCGAAGAAGACAAGTTCAATGCGATCATTGAAGACATCAAAGACCGTGTAGCTGCTGGTCAGCCATCATTGGTTGGTACGGTTTCTATCGAGAAGTCTGAACTACTGTCTAACGCACTGAAAAAAGCAAAAATTAAGCACAGCGTTCTAAATGCTAAATTCCACGAAATGGAAGCAGAGATCGTTGCACAAGCTGGTATGCCGAGTGCGGTAACTATCGCAACTAACATGGCTGGTCGTGGTACCGATATCGTATTAGGTGGTAGCTGGCAGGCACAAGTTGAGAAGCTAGAGAATCCAACCAAAGAGCAGATCGAGAAGATCAAAGCTGACTGGAGAGTAACCCACGATAAAGTGCTTGAGTCAGGTGGTCTGCACATCATTGGTACTGAGCGTCATGAATCTCGCCGTATCGATAACCAGCTACGTGGTCGTTCTGGTCGTCAAGGTGATGCGGGTTCTTCTCGTTTCTACCTATCAATGGAAGATTCTCTGCTACGTATCTTCACATCGGATCGTATGGCTGGTCTTATCCAAAGTGGTATGGACGAAGGCGAAGCGATCGAATCTAAGATGCTTTCTCGCTCAATTGAAAAAGCACAACGTAAAGTTGAAGGTCGTAACTTCGATATTCGTAAGCAGCTTCTTGAGTACGATGATGTAGCCAATGACCAACGTAAAGTGGTTTATGAGCTTCGTGATGAACTGATGAGCTCTGACGATATCAGCGAGATGATCGAACACAACCGTGAAGATGTATTGGCATCAGTGATTGATGAATACATCGCACCTCAGTCTCTTGAAGATATGTGGGATATCGCGGGTCTGCAAGATCGTCTGAAGAATGACTTCGATCTAGACTTTGATATTCAAGGTTGGTTAGACGAAGACGACAAGCTTTATGAAGAAGCATTGCGTGAGCGTATTCTTGCTATGGCGGTTGATTCGTACAAACAGAAAGAAGAAGTGGTTGGTGCTCAAGTACTGCGTAACTTCGAGAAATCTGTGATGCTACAAACGCTAGACGGCCTTTGGAAAGAGCACTTGGCTGCGATGGATCACCTTCGTCAAGGTATCCACTTACGTGGTTATGCTCAGAAGAACCCGAAACAAGAGTACAAGCGCGAGTCGTTTGAACTGTTTGAAGGCCTACTAGATGTACTGAAAACAGACGTTGTTACCATCCTTTCTAAAGTGCGCGTTCAGCAACAAGAAGAAGTTGAAAAGATGGAAGCTCAACGTCAAGCTCAAGCTGAAGAAGCGGCGCGTCGTGCACAAGCGCAACATGCAACAGCTGAAAACCAGCTAGCTGACGATGAAGCTGAAGCGGCATCTCCACAAACGGTAGTGCGTGACGAGCGTAAAGTTGGCCGTAACGAGCCATGCCCATGTGGTAGCGGTAAGAAGTACAAGCAGTGTCACGGTAAAATCGCGTAAGTTTAATGAATCGTTGCTGTAGCGCATGATAGCTGCGTTGGTGGTACTCACTTACAGTCGTAAGCTCCGTGCCACCGCCTTGCTCTCATACACTACAACTTAGCTTCATAAAACTGACAAATAGAATATAAAGAGTCGCTTAGGCGGCTCTTTTTGTATGTAAATTTCATGGCTTACTTTGTTACGCAAGGAAGTTGTCATTCCCTATAGCGAGGAGTGAGCGTAGTAGGGAATCTTGTTTAGTTAGGCTCGCGTAGTTTTAGATCCCCAACTCAGTCGTTCCTCTTTCTTGAGGATGACGTATTTAGGGACTATGTGAGTTCAGCGTTTTATTAAGGAACACCATCAATGAAAAGAATCCATATCGTAGCGGGTATTATCTTCAATCAAGATAAGTCACAGGTCTTTATCACTAAGCGTCCAGATGACAAGCACAAAGGTGGCTTCTGGGAATTTCCAGGTGGCAAGGTTGAAGAGGGCGAAACTATTGAGCAAGCGATGACTCGCGAGCTTGATGAAGAGGTCGGTATCAAGGTGACCGAGCAGTCTCTGTTTGAGCATCTTGAATTTGATTACACGGATAAGTCACTTAAGTTCGATTTCATTCTCGTGACTGATTTTGAAGAGCAGCCTTATGGTAAAGAAGGTCAGCAAGGTGAATGGGTAAGCCTAGAATCATTGAATCAATACGCCTTCCCAGAGGCAAATGTGCCAATTTTAGAGCGAGTAATAAAAGAGTTTTCGTAATTGCTAGCCTGAGTTTGAGATTGTTGTTAGTTTAAAGAGATTAATCGATTGAACGTTGCTGCAAGAGATAAGTGGCAACGGTAACCAAAACAATGGAGATATTCGCAGTGGTAAGAATTGCAATTGCAGGAGCAGCGGGCCGCATGGGCCGCAACTTGGTGAAAGCCGCTCATCATAATTCAGAAGCAAGTGTTGGAGCTGGTTCAGAGCGTCCAGAGTCATCTTTGGTCGGCGTAGATGTCGGCGAGTTATGCGGTGAAGGTCGTTTTGATGTTGCTTTAGTCGATGATTTGTCTAAAGCCATCGAAGAGTTTGATGTGATTGTCGATTTTACTGCCCCTGTTAGCACATTAGCGAATATTGAACTTTGTAAACGTCACGGTAAAAAACTGATCATCGGTACAACGGGCTTCTCTGAAGAAGAGAAGCAGGTGATTGATGCTGCTTCAAAAGAGATGGCTATCGTAATGGCACCTAACTACAGCGTTGGTGTGAACCTGGTCTTTAAGCTGCTAGAGAAGGCCGCTAAAGTGATGGGCGATTACTGTGATGTCGAGATCGTTGAGGCTCATCACCGTCATAAAGTCGATGCACCGTCAGGTACTGCGATTGGTATGGGCGAAGCTATTGCGGGTGCTATGGGCAACGAGCTGAACGATGTAGCTGTATGGTCACGCGAGGGTATTACTGGCGAGCGCACTAAAGATGAGATTGGTTTCGCGACGATTCGTGCCGGTGACATTATTGGTGAACACACCGCTATGTTTGCTGATATCGGTGAACGAGTGGAAATTACCCATAAAGCCACTGATCGAATGACCTTTGCTAATGGCGCAATCAAGGCCGCGGTTTGGTTAAATGATAAACCAGCAGGCTTTTATACCATGACGGATGTGCTTGGTTTGAATGACCTATAAATAGATATTTATGCGCTGGCAATTGCCGGCGCTTTCTTTATTTGGTGCCTTTTCCTTAGTAATCTCACTTCTCCGATCTTCCTTCTACTTTCTTCTTATCGCCTTTTTGACTCCATTTCTATGCTGTTTATGTGGTCTTTAGTATGTTTTTTGTTTTAGATCTTTAAATTGTCATGTTTTCTCTTGGTATTTATCGATTGCGTTTTGTTGCTGATATTTTTATCACTCTATGGTTGGCTAAAATGAGGAGTGAAAATTAGAAAATCGTAATATTCGAGCTAAATGCGCATGAAAGTTGAACTTTTGGAGCTTTGAGGGGGTAAATTGAATTAGTCCTTACAAATGTTTAATTTCTTTTGAGTTAAATGTTGACACGTATCACGCAGATCACTAAAATACCGCCAATTTGTCTAATTTCCATAAACACGCAGTTTTTGGTGTTGCAGGAAGGTAGATTTGCAAATTAAATCAATTTTAATGCATTTTTATTTCTGGAGGTTGTCTTGAAGAAGTCAGCACTACTCGTCCTAGAAGATGGGACAGTATTTCACGGTGAAGCCATTGGCGCTGTAGGTTCTGCAGTTGGTGAAGTCGTTTTTAATACCTCGATGACGGGGTACCAAGAAATCCTCACTGATCCTTCCTATTCTCAACAAATCGTTACCCTTACTTACCCTCACATTGGCAATACCGGAACCAATTCCGAAGACGAAGAATCTTCTTCAATCCACGCTCAAGGCCTTGTGATTCGCGATCTCCCTCTAATCGCTTCTAACTTCCGTAATGAACAATCCCTTTCTGATTACCTTAAGTCGCAAAACGTTGTTGGTATCGCTGATATTGATACTCGTAAGTTGACGCGTATTCTTCGTGAAAAAGGCGCACAGAACGGTTGTATTGTAGCTGGCTCTTCAGTAAACGACGGAAACCTAGACGAAGCTTTGGCTCTAGCTAAAGCAAAAGAATTCCCTGGCCTGAAAGGTATGGACCTTGCGAAAGAAGTTACAACAAAAGAAGCGTATCAATGGAAACAAGGTTCGTGGACGCTTACGGGTGGACTTCCTGAAGCGAAAGCAGACTCAGAATTGCCATACCACGTTGTTGCTTATGACTTCGGTGCAAAACGAAACATCCTACGAATGCTTGTTGACCGCGGCTGCCGCCTAACGGTTGTTCCTGCTGAGACTTCAGCTGAAGAAGTACTTGCTCTGAACCCAGACGGTGTTTTCCTTTCAAATGGCCCTGGTGACCCAGAACCATGTACTTACGCAATTGAAGCGACAAAAGTGTTCCTAGAAAAAGGCTTACCAATCTTCGGTATCTGTCTAGGTCACCAGATTCTTGCTCTTGCGTCAGGCGCTAAGACAGTGAAGATGAAGTTTGGTCACCACGGCGCAAACCACCCGGTTAAAGATTTAGATCGTGATGTTGTGATGATTACTTCGCAAAACCACGGCTTTGCTGCTGACGAAGAAACCCTTCCAGAGACACTACGTGCAACGCACAAATCACTATTTGATGGTTCTCTACAAGGTATTCACCGTACAGACAAACCAGCATTCAGCTTCCAAGGTCACCCTGAAGCGAGCCCAGGTCCAGAAGACGCAGCGCCGTTATTCGACCACTTTATTGAACTAATCAAACAGCACACAGCGTAATTCGGAGTAGTAGACAATGCCAAAACGTACTGACATTAAAAGTATTCTTATTCTAGGTGCTGGCCCGATCGTTATCGGCCAAGCATGTGAGTTCGATTACTCTGGTGCTCAAGCTTGTAAAGCGCTTCGCGAAGAAGGTTACCGAGTTATTCTTGTAAACTCGAACCCAGCGACAATCATGACTGACCCAGACATGGCAGATGCAACTTACATCGAGCCTATCCAATGGGAAGTTGTGCGTAACATCATCGCTAAAGAGAAGCCTGATGCAGTTCTACCTACTATGGGTGGCCAAACTGCATTGAACTGTGCTCTAGACCTAGAAAAGCACGGCGTTCTTGAAGAGTTCGGTGTTGAAATGATTGGTGCAACGGCTGACGCTATCGATAAAGCAGAAGACCGTTCACGCTTCGATAAAGCAATGAAAGCAATTGGCCTTGAGTGTCCAACTGCTGATACAGCGAAAACGATGGAAGAAGCTTACAAAGTTTTAGACATGGTTGGCTTCCCTTGTATCATTCGTCCATCGTTCACGATGGGTGGTACTGGTGGCGGTATCGCTTACAACAAAGAAGAATTTGAAGAAATCTGTCGTCGTGGTTTGGATCTATCTCCAACTAATGAACTTCTTATCGATGAATCACTTATCGGTTGGAAAGAGTACGAGATGGAAGTGGTTCGTGACAAAAACGACAACTGCATCATCGTATGTGCGATTGAAAACTTCGACCCAATGGGTATTCACACAGGTGACTCAATCACTGTGGCTCCAGCTCAAACGCTGACAGATAAAGAATACCAACTAATGCGTAACGCATCTCTAGCAGTACTGCGTGAGATTGGTGTTGAAACAGGTGGTTCAAACGTACAGTTTGGTATCAACCCGAAAGATGGCCGTATGGTTATCATCGAAATGAACCCACGTGTATCTCGCTCTTCTGCACTAGCATCTAAAGCAACAGGTTTCCCAATCGCTAAGATTGCAGCGAAACTGGCTGTTGGTTTCACGCTAGACGAGCTAATGAATGACATCACTGGCGGCGCAACTCCAGCATCATTCGAACCAACAATCGACTACGTAGTAACTAAGATTCCTCGTTTTAACTTCGAGAAGTTTGCAGGTGCTAACGACCGCCTAACGACGCAAATGAAGTCGGTTGGTGAAGTTATGGCTATCGGCCGTAACCAACAAGAATCTCTACAAAAAGCACTTCGCGGCCTAGAAGTTGGCGCGACTGGTTTTGACGAAATGGTAGACCTAGACGCACCAGATGCTCTAACGACTATCCGTCACGAACTTAAAGAAGCTGGCGCAGAGCGTATTTGGTACATCGCTGACGCATTCCGTGCTGGTATGTCGGTAGATGGTGTATTCAACCTAACGCAAATCGACCGTTGGTTCCTAGTTCAAATCGAAGACATCGTTAAGCTAGAGCAAGAACTTAAAGCGAAAGGCTTTGCTGGTCTAAATAAAGACGAGCTAAACAAGCTTAAGCGTAAAGGTTTTGCTGATGCGCGCCTATCTAAGATTCTAGGTGTGGCGGAAAGCGAAATCCGTCGTCTACGTGACCAATACGATATCCACCCGGTATACAAGCGTGTAGATACGTGTGCAGCTGAGTTCTCTTCAGATACGGCTTACATGTACTCATCTTACGATGACGAGTGTGAAGCAAACCCAACAGACAAAGAAAAAATCATGATTCTAGGCGGCGGTCCAAACCGTATCGGCCAAGGTATTGAATTTGACTACTGTTGTGTACACGCATCACTAGCGCTACGTGAAGATGGCTACGAAACTATCATGGTTAACTGTAACCCTGAGACAGTTTCTACAGACTACGATACGTCTGACCGTCTGTACTTCGAACCAGTAACTCTGGAAGACGTACTAGCAATCGCTCGTGTTGAGAAGCCAAAAGGCGTTATCGTTCAGTACGGTGGTCAAACGCCACTTAAACTGGCACGTGCTCTTGAAGCTGCTGGCGTACCAATCATCGGTACTAGCCCAGACGCAATCGACCGTGCAGAAGACCGTGAGCGTTTCCAAGTTGCTGTAGACCGTCTAGGCCTACTTCAACCAGAAAACGCGACAGTAACAACAATGGAGCAAGCGGTAGAGAAATCTCGTGAAATCGGCTTCCCACTTGTTGTACGTCCTTCTTACGTACTTGGTGGTCGTGCGATGGAAATCGTATACGACGAGCAAGACCTACGTCGCTACTTCAACGAAGCAGTTAGCGTATCAAACGAATCTCCAGTACTACTTGATAGCTTCCTAGATGACGCTGTTGAAGTAGACGTAGATGCGATTTGTGACGGTGAGCGCGTTGTAATCGGCGGTATTATGGAGCACATCGAGCAAGCGGGTGTTCACTCTGGTGACTCAGCATGTTCTCTTCCTGCATACACGCTAAGCCAAGAAATCCAAGACGTAATGCGCGAGCAAGTTGAAAAGCTAGCGTTCGAGTTGGGTGTTCGTGGTCTGATGAACACGCAGTTTGCTGTTAAGAACAATGAAGTGTACCTAATCGAGGTTAACCCTCGTGCAGCACGTACGGTTCCATTCGTATCTAAAGCAACTGGTGCGCCAATCGCTAAGATTGCCGCTCGTGTAATGGCGGGTCAATCTCTAGAGTCTCAAGGCTTTACGAAAGAAATCATCCCACCTTACTACTCAGTGAAAGAAGTTGTACTTCCATTCAACAAGTTCCCTGGTGTTGACCCACTGTTAGGCCCAGAAATGCGCTCTACTGGTGAAGTTATGGGTGTTGGTGCGACGTTCGCAGAAGCATACTCTAAAGCTGAATTGGGTTGTGGTAACATCTACCCAGAAGGCGGTCGTGCACTTCTTTCTGTTCGCGAAGGCGACAAAGAGCGTGTTGTTGACCTAGCATCTAAGCTATCTAAGCTTGGTTACCAGCTAGACGCAACTCACGGTACTGCGGTTATCCTTGGCGAAGCGGGCATCAACCCACGTCTAGTAAACAAGGTACACGAAGGTCGTCCTCACATTCTTGACCGTATCAAGAACAACGAGTACACGTACATCGTGAACACTGCAGCTGGCCGTCAAGCGATTGAAGATTCTAAAGTTCTTCGTCGTGGTGCACTTGCTGAGAAAGTTAACTACACGACTACGCTAAATGCTGCATTCGCGACTTGTATGGCGCACACTGCAGACGCGAAAACGTCAGTAACTTCAGTTCAAGAGCTACACGCTCAGGTTAAAGCTTCTCAAGCTTAATCGCCTAAAGTGTATCGCTGATATGCGGATATAAATGCTCAAAGCCCACTCCTCGGAGTGGGCTTTTTTATGTCTGTTATTCCGCGGTAGCTTAATGATGAATATTTGGAATAGGTTAGAATCTTGTGTTTCGTTATTGCTCGTCTGCTGTGAGTGGTAACTTGTCGTTACACAGGATTTTAAGGCGTTGGGTATATGGAAATCACTCTAGAAATATTGGCTATCTTGTTTGTTGTTGCAACGGCAGCAGGCTTTATTGATGCAATGGCTGGCGGCGGTGGGTTACTGACTCTACCTGCATTGCTAGCGGCTGGAGTTCCACCGACGCAGGCATTGGCAACTAACAAACTCCAAAGCTCATTTGGCAGCTTCTCTGCGAGTTGGTATTTCGTGCGCAACGGTATCGTCAGCATCAAAGAGATGCGCCTTGCTATCTTTTGTACCTTTATTGGCTCTGCAATTGGCGCTGAGTTAGTCCAGCACATTGATGCGAGCCTACTGACCAGTGTTATCCCACTGCTGCTTATCGCTATCTCTCTCTATTTCCTGTTGGCACCCCAAACTAGAGCGTCTGAAGGAAAACAGAAGATCTCTGAGGCGATGTTTGCTCTGTGTATTGGTGGCGGCGTGGGTTTCTATGATGGCTTTTTTGGCCCAGGAACAGGTTCTATCTTCACCGTCTGCTTTGTTGCTATTGGTCACTTCTCGTTAGTCGATGCTACGGCGCGTACTAAAGTACTTAACTTTACCTCGAATATCGCTGCCTTAATTTTCTTTATTTTGGCTGGTTTGCCTATTTGGGAGTTGGGATTAGTGATGGCGGTCGGTGGATTTATGGGCGCTCAGCTTGGCGCTAAAGTGGTGGTGACAAAAGGGCAGAAATGGATTCGCCCCCTTGTGATCGTGATGTCGATGCTAATGGCGTCTAAACTGCTTTGGGAACAGCATCAACAATGGATTCTATCAGTGTTTTAACTCGTGGAGACTGGTAACTATTTGGTCTGACACAGATATGAATCGGCCGAATCAAGCCTGCTAATTCGGTGAAGCTATACAGATATTGAGGCTCAATATTGAGTGTTTTTACGATAGAGAGCGGTATTAACGCTGGCCCAGTCCCGCCCAATGCAAGTTGAGCCGCTGCGGTGTAGGCATCCATCTCCATCAAGGGTTTGATACCAAACTTCTCTAATACAGAAAGTTGATAAGAATTGGCAGGGTTGGTCATGTCGTTAGTGATGACCATTGGAGGAAGCTCCGTTAGCGGTGACTTACTCACTATGTAAAACGGCTCATCAAATAGATGGAAGGTCATCAACCCATGATGCGGTGGCAGTAAGCCAGCACACAACCCCAAGGTCGCCTTACCAGATTGCACTCGCTCTATGATTCTCGGCGTGTGGTTGGTGGTAATGGTGATGTACTTATCTTGCTGGATGAACTGGCCCATCATCTCACCTAAATAACCGGCTATCAGAGACTTAGAGCTGTCTAGGGTGATGAGAGTAGTATCTTCCAACTCTTGCTGTTCATAAATAAGCCCGCGAAGTTCATTGAATGTCGGGCCAATACTCTCTATTAATGCTATCGCATCTGGCGTGAGTTTTATCTGTCGGCCACTCGGTTCAATGAGCTTTTTACCTAGCTTCTTTTCTAAATTCGCAATCCGTTTGCTGACCGCTGATTGGCTGATATAAAGCAAACTGCCTGTGCGGCTCATGGTCTTTGCTTTACTCAATACCAGTAGAGTTTCGATTCCTTCGAGTAGCATTGGGTTATATTCATGAAATTTGGGAATGATTTTTTCAACTTACCTCAAACAACATTCATTCTCTAGTCTTGAAACTAAAGCTTTGAACCAAGTTAGGTATTTTTAGCTATGCTCGCACGTGTAGCGCGAGAGCATAATAATTGTGTTGGGGAGCTCAAATTAAGAAAGGCTCCTTTACGGAGCCTTTCACTTTGTAACGTTAGCTTATTTGATGGCGAAGGTCGGCAATGATAAATGCCAACGAATAGCGCCAAGCCTTATCAATAGTGTTGAGAACACGCCGGCCAGAAATGCAGTTTCTGAATCGTGCCCCATGCTGATCGCCATGGTATGGAAAGTACCACCAATGATACAAGCGGTCGCGTAGACTTCACTTCTTAGAATCATAGGCACTTCACGGGCAAGTACGTCGCGGATAATACCGCCACCGCAGCCGGTGATGACACCCATGATGATCGCCACTAGTGCTGAATCTTGATAGATAAGTGCTTTTTCTACACCAATGCCAACAAACACCGCTAGGCCAATCGCATCACATACCGGCAATATCCACCAAGCCAGACGTTTCGGGCGTCTTACAATAATCATGGTCAGCAAACAGGTGATGATGATGACCCAAAGGTAGGTGGTATCGGTGATCCAAAACACGGGAGTTGCACCCAATGCCATGTCACGAATAGTACCGCCACCAATTGCGGTAACACTGCCTAGAACGGCTACGCCAAAGGGATCCATCTTAAGACGGCCTGCGACAAATACGCCTGAGACAGCAAAGATGGCAGTGCCAAATAAATCGATAATATAAAGCAGCATGGAGTCCATGATACTGGTGCTCTTATAGTTAAAATTGTAGGGACAGGTCGGTGGCGAATTGTACGAAAAAACGCAGCAAATAGTTAGTGATTTTGCCTAGCTCTATCGAAGAAATCGCATACTTGTTGGATCGCTTTCAAAGTTCTTGTTGTCGGGCGATTAATCCAGTCTGAATTGAGGGACCAAATCTGATTTTGAGCGACAGCTGGGATCTCATCTTCCCATGTTTGCCACATGGTTCCATTCTCAATCGCGTGCTGAGAAGTGAAGATCACTTGCGGTTTTCTTAATACAACTTGTTCAATACCAACTTGCGGATAGGGAGAGGCGCTGTCTTCAAAAATATTGTGTCCACCACAAAACTCAAACACCTCACTTGGCCAGTGTCCTTGAGCAACAGTGATGATCGGCTTTTCACTGAGTTGGTAGAAGTAGTTTACTGACTCGGCATCTTTGTATTTTAGTCTCAAGGCGTTGAGCTGCTCTCTGTATTGCTGAGCGTTATTTTCGCCAATACTTGGATCGCTAGCGTATTGGCTCAGTTGTTCAATATTGGTTGCGATACTGTCTAGGCTTTTGGTCTTGGAGTAGTAAATATTAAAACCAAATTGCTCTAGTTTCGCGAGCTCTCTGGGCGGGTTTCCCGCTGGCCACGCAAGAATCAAATCAGGCTGAAGTGCGATGATCTTCTCAACCTTGATGCCTTGATAGTTTGCCACTTTTTCAAGCTTATCGGCTTGTGGTGGGTAATCACTTCGTTCACTTACGGCGACAAGGTTGTTACCTAAACCTGCGCTGTACGCGAGTTCAGTGGCATGAGGAGCAAGGCTGACCACGCGTTGAGCCGGCTGTACTTGTTCTTGAGTCAGTGGTACTTCTTCTGCAAATGATAAAGGCAGCCATAAGCTGGAAGACAAAATAGTAAGACTTGTAACAAGTGCTGAAGATTCCACTCTAAATCCCTTGGTGAATAAATAGTAAGGCTAGGCTTTGTAAAAAGATCCAGATAGCGATGCGACCAAAGAGTAGTTTCTGAACCTGAGATAGATGCAGAGCTGACGGTGCGATTCTTCCGCCTAATTTTGCGCGAATGGCTTTAGTGTTGTCGTAAATCGCAGGGCCACCTAATGATAACTCCAGCTTGTTGCCAACAGCCGTGATTAACCAGGCTGGGCCGGGTAGTGGCCAAGAGCGACTTTGGACTAGCATCATCTTAAATGTGTGCGTTGCTTTATCACCAAAGACGATCATCAAGGCAAATAAGCGCATTGGTATAAGTTCTAGGATAGCGACGATCTTGATTGCCGTTGAGCCGAAAGGAGAAAACTGCTTGCGACTTGGCGACCAAGCTCGAGCTAACTCGACCACAAGGCGATACATTAACGCAGCGATTCCACCACCAATGGCGTACCAGAACAACACACAAACTACGTTACGAGCGTAACCCATGACTATGGTTTCTGTGGCGGCTTTGCCGAGGCCAAGTGACGAAAGTGATTCGGTTTGACGGTTGACAATCGGAGCCAGTAACTGACGAGCGGCCGCTTTATCTTCTCGGCCAAGTACTTTGATCAGTTGGTTAGCCAGTTTTTCATTATTGCGCCAATCAATCGCGAGTAATAACAGTGCCAATTCAAACAGTTGAGATTGCCAAACCAATGGTTGCAGTGCCAATAGAATAACCAGAGTTGGCAGTACCATTAACCCCCAGGCTAATGTGCCTGAGATTAAACTTTGGGAATAGTTGTGGTTGTTATTAACCTTGCTTGCTAAAAGCTCAGCAAACTTATGCCATAAGGTCGTGGGGTGTGCGGCATGGGGGATAGGTAAAATTAAATGAAAAAGCAGTGCTCCCCACATCACAAGGAGCACGCCATTTGCAAATACCTGATCAAACAGTGTTTGCATGTCTAGTCGCTTACTTTAGTAGGGCAACCATCTTGATAACCATTTCAGAAGAGCTTTGCGCTGCTAGTGGCAGGAACTCTTCGAAGCTCATTGGTGATTCTTTGTCTGCAACATCAGAGATTGCACGAACAACCACGAATGGTACTTGGAATTGGTGACAAGCTTGAGCGATAGCCGATGCTTCCATCTCTACAGCAACCACGGATGGGAAGTGCTTACGGATGAACTCTTGGCGTTCTGCTGTGCAAACAAATGCGTCGCCAGTACAGATTAGACCGCGAACGGCATGCTTATCTTCCATTTGTGCTAGAGCTTGTTCAGCAACAGCCATCAGTTTGTCGTCAGCTTTGAACGCTGCAGGTTGACCTGCCATTTGGCCGATTTCGTAACCGAAAGCCGTTACGTCTGCATCGTGGTGACGAACTTCAGTCGAGATAACAACATCGCCAAGGTTCAGTGTTGAATCAAAACCGCCAGCAGAGCCAGTGTTTAGAACGACATCTGGTTGGTATTCGCTTAGTAGGATTGAAGTACCAACTGCTGCTGCTACTTTACCAATGCCTGATTGAAGCAAAACAACGTCAACACCATTTAGCTGACCAGAGAAAAAGGTACAACCGCCTTTATTAACTTCAGTAATGTCTGAAATTGCTGCTTTTAGGATCGCAACTTCTTGCTCCATTGCGCCAATGATGCCGATTTTCATGTGTAGTCTCTTAATAAATAATATTTAAACAGTAGAGCGAAATTGTAGCATGGATAAGAAGTGTCGAGCGACTGCCCAGAGGCACTTCTCATCCGAATAGCAGTGATTTATCTGCGGATTCTTTTATCTATTTGATTAGGCCTTCGCTTTTTAAGCTAGCACGAAGTTGTTCTGCACGTTTTCTGTTTACGCCAAAATCAGAATGGCCAGTGCGAGATTCTGAACGCACGATCAGTTTGTCATCAGTGATCTTAAGTTCTAAGTCATCGACAAAGCGCATGATGCGAGAAGTACATTCAATACGCAGATAATCTTCTGTTTTACTCGCGGTTTTCGATCCAGGTAAAGTTAGTGCAACCTGCTCAATCGCATCTAAGTTTGCTGAGTCAGATAACTCAAACGTGTCCAATGCATGCTGCTCACGGTCATCTTGAGTTGATACGCAGTTTGGTTTGTCTCCACAAGGTGATGAAGTTCTGTCTTTCATGTTCGTGATTCCTTGGCTGCATGCGGTTAAAGTTAAAAGAGATAGAGAAAGGAGAGCGGCTTTTTTCATGGTGTTTCCTATGGCTTGTTTTTAATTCTAATTGTAGTTATCGGCATTGGTTTATTTGTAATTGTTTTACGTATTTTCGTGATGCTTGTGATAAACGTATCTAATTTAAAAAAGGATCCATCATTGGATCCCTTTTTTATAGTAACGGCCTGAGTAATAAAGGAAACCTTAGATTAGTCACACTTCTAGGTAATCCAAGATCCCTTCTGCGGCTTTACGGCCCTCATCGATAGCGGTTACTACCAAGTCAGATCCTCGAACCGCATCGCCACCTGCAAAGATCTTGCTGTTGGTGGTTTGGTATTGAAACTCTTGTTTACCGGGAGCCTTGATACGACCCCACTGATCGAGTTCCACACCGAAGGGTTCTAGCCATTCCATCGCATGAGGTTGGAAACCAAATGCCATGATCACAGCATCGGCTTCAAGAACATGTTCACTGCCTTCGACAGGCTCTGGGCGACGACGGCCTGCTTCATCAGGTTCACCCAAAGCGGTTTTCACGAATTTAACGCCAACCACATGACCAGCGCTGTTAAGCTCTAAGCCAATAGGTTGGAGGTTGAACTTGAACTTCACACCCTCTTCACGCGCATTCTTCACCTCACGGCGAGAGCCCGGCATATTCGCTTCATCTCGGCGATAAGCACAAACAACATTAGCTGCATGCTGACGAATCGAAGTTCGGACACAGTCCATCGCGGTATCACCACCACCGAGCACAACCACTTTTTTGCCTTTCATGTCGATGAATGGTGTTGGGTTATCCAGTTCCATGACCTTGTAGGTATTGGAAACAAGGAATGGCAGTGCATCATAAACGCCCGGTGCGTCTTCGTTATCTAACCCAGCACGCATGTTTTTATAGGTACCGACACCTAAGAAGACAGCATCGTAGTCATCGACCAGTTGTTGTAGTTGAACGTCTTTACCGACTTCGGTATTCATCTTAAATTCGACACCCATACCACTAAAGATACGGCGACGGTTTTCCATGATGCCTTTCTCTAGTTTGAACGATGGGATACCAAACGTGAGCAGGCCACCGATCTCCGGATAGCGGTCAAATACTACGGCCTTCACACCGTTTCGAACTAAGATATCAGCAGCAGCAAGACCTGCGGGGCCTGCACCGATGATTGCGACCTTTTTATCAGTCCATTCGACATGCGACATGTCTGGCTTCCAACCCATCTCAAACGCTTTGTCATTGATATATTTTTCAATGTTGCCGATGGTTACTGCGCCGAAATCGTCGTTGAGGGTACAAGAGCCTTCACACAAACGGTCTTGAGGACAAACTCGTCCGCAAACCTCAGGCAAGCTGTTGGTTTGGTGGGAAAGTTCAGCCGCTTCGATAATGCGCCCTTCATTGGCAAGCTTGAGCCATTGAGGGATGTAGTTGTGGACTGGGCACTTCCATTCACAGTAAGGATTACCACAGTCTAAACAGCGGTCAGCTTGCGCCTTAGCTTGTTGTTTAGTGAAAGGTTCGTAGATCTCTACAAACTCAATCTTACGAATTTTGATTGGTTTCTTCGCTGGATCTACGCGATTCACATCAATAAATTGGTATACATTCTGGCTCATTATTGGCTCCTTCCAATTATTGCGCTTGAACACGAAGTTCAGCAGAGCTGCGGCTTTGATGACCGAGCAAGGTATTAAGGTCCGCCGTCTTCGGCTTCACTAGGTAGAACTTCGGAATCCATTCATCAAAGTTCGCCAGAATAGCTTCAGCGTGTACTGAGCCAGTCTCTTCTAAGTGCTCTGCAATTAAGCCACGCAGATGTTCTTGGTGGATAAATAAGTCAGACAGAGAAAGTGCCTCGACCGACTCGTTATTTACTCGACCTTGGAAGTCTTCGTTCTTATCCATGACATAAGCGAAGCCACCTGTCATACCCGCACCGAAGTTGACGCCAGTTGCGCCAAGAATGGCAACAATACCGCCGGTCATGTATTCACAGGCGTTGTCACCAGCGCCTTCAATCACAGTAACCGTGCCTGAGTTACGCACGCCAAATCGCTCGCCGGCAGTTCCTGCTGCAAATAGCTTGCCTCCGGTTGCACCATACAAACAGGTGTTACCGATGATGGTCGCTTCGTTACAAACAAATGCAGTGCCTTGGTGAGGCTTGATAACCACTTTGCCGCCAGCCATGCCTTTGCCAACATAGTCATTGGCATCGCCCGTTAGGTATAACTCGACGCCACCGGCGTTCCAAACCGCAAAAGATTGGCCTGCTGTACCATCGAGGTACAACTTAATTGGTGAGCCCGCCATGCCTTGGTTACCGTAGCGTTTCGCGATTTCGCCAGAGATACGAGCGCCAACCGAGCGATCGGTGTTGATTACGTTGTAGTAAAGGCTGGTGGATTGACGTTTCTCAATCGCATCAATGGCATCATCAAGGATCTGCTGGTTGAGCTGAGCCTTATCAAATGGTGCGTTTGGCTCGGTCCAAAACAGAGGGTGACCTTCTGGAGATACCGGAGCTTCGAGTATTGAAGAGAGATCGAGCTTGTTCTGTTTCGCGGTGAGGCCTTGAACGGCTTCAAGTAAGTCAGTACGACCAATCAGGTCCGTGAGTTTTTCTACGCCGAGTTCTGCAAGGTATTGGCGAACTTCATCAGCTAGGCCTGTAAAGTAGTTCACCACCATGTCTGGCAGGCCTTTGAAGTATTCGCGGCGTAGTGTTTCATCTTGAGTCGCAACACCCGTCGCACAGTTGTTTAGGTGACAAATTCGTAAGAACTTACAACCCATTGCGACCATTGGCGCGGTACCAAAACCAAAGCTTTCTGCACCGAGAATCGCACCTTTAATCACATCAAGGCCAGTTTTTAAACCACCATCGACTTGCAGGCGGATCTTATGACGAAGCCCGTTAGCAACCAGTGCTTGTTGAGTTTCTGCTAAGCCGAGCTCCCAAGGGCAACCTGCGTATTTTACCGAGGTTAGAGGGCTTGCCGCGGTACCGCCATCGTAGCCAGAAATGGTGATCAGATCGGCATAGGCTTTCGCTACACCAGTTGCAATCGTGCCTACACCCGGTTCCGATACTAACTTTACTGAAACCAAGGCTTTAGGGTTCACTTGTTTAAGGTCGAAAATCAGCTGCGCTAGATCCTCGATAGAATAAATATCGTGATGTGGAGGAGGGGAGATCAGTGTCACCCCTTGAACTGAATATCTCAGCTTAGCGATTTCTGCGGTAACTTTATGGCCGGGCAGTTGACCACCTTCTCCAGGCTTCGCACCTTGCGCGACCTTGATCTGCAAAACATCCGCATTGGTTAAGTAATGTGGCGTCACACCAAAACGACCGGAAGCTATCTGCTTGATACGAGAGTTACGGTCAGTACCAAAGCGTCGAGGGTCTTCACCACCTTCACCAGAGTTTGAGTAACCACCCAAGCGGTTCATCGCCATTGCTAATGCTTCATGCGCTTCTGGGCTCAAAGCACCGATCGACATTGCCGCAGAGTCGAAGCGTTTAAACAGATCGCTGTTAGGCTCGACTTGCTCTAGTGGTAGAGGCTGATCGGCTTTTTTGAGGCTCATTAAGTCGCGTAACATCGCAGCTGGACGAGCATTTACTTGCTTAGCAAAAGAGAGATAATCCGATGTCTCACCTGTTTTTACTGCAGTTTGCAGAGTGCCAACCACATCAGGGTTATAGGCGTGATATTCGCCGCCGTGTACGTATTTGAGTAAACCACCGTGCTCGATTGGCTTACGCTTAGTCCAGGCTTTACGCGATAAGTTATAGATATCTTGTTGGAAATCGCTAAAGCTTGCGCCTTGGATTCGAGTGGTAACTCCGCGGAAACAGAGCTCAACAACATCGGAATGAAGGCCAACGGCTTCGAAAAGCTGTGAACAGCGATAAGAGGCAATGGTTGAAATTCCCATCTTCGACATGATCTTGTACAGACCTTTGTTGATGCCGTTTTGGTAATTTTGCATTGCGGCACGATAATCTTTATCTAAAGAGCCATCATCCAACATTTTACCTAACGCTTCATAAGCGAGGTATGGGTAAACCGCGGTTGCACCGAAGCCAAGCAGCACAGCAAATTGGTGTGGGTCGCGCGCAGTTGCTGTCTCAACAACGATGTTGGCATCACAACGCAGGTTGGTATCAGCAAGCCTTGTTTGCACCGCACCAACCAACATGGCTGCAGGGATCGGTAGTTTTCCTTTCTCTAAACCTTTGTCCGACAGCACAACTAAAACCGCACCTTCGCTGACTTCTTGTTCGGCGCTATCACATACTGCTTTGATTGCTTGTTCTAGATCTTGGTTATTCGGGTCGTAGTGCATGCTGAGAATGACATGACGATAATGTTTTTGACTCAACTGCAGAAGCTGCTGCATGTCTGAGTAAAGCAGTACTGGTGAATCAAACGTGACACGATAGGCGTGACCGTCTGTTTCACAGAACACGTTCATCTCTTTACCAATACTGGTCGCCAAAGACATCACGTGTTTTTCACGCAATGGATCAATCGGTGGGTTGGTGACTTGTGCAAACTTTTGACGGAAGTAATCAGTGACCAAGCGTTCTTTTGAAGAGAGCACAGCCATTGGCGTGTCGTCGCCCATTGAGCCTACTGCTTCTTGCCCCATATCACCAAGCACACGCAGTACTTGGTCCGACTCTTCGTTGCTCATCGCAAACTGTTTTTGGTAGGTCTTGAGCGTGTCATCGTCAAAGCTGCGCTTACCGACTTGCTCATCGGGCAGATCGGAAAACGGTGTGAGTTTGTGAACGTTCTTTTCCATCCACTCTTTATAGGGATGGCGACCTTTAAGGTCATTATCGATCTCGTTAGATTGCCACAGTTTACCGCGGCGCGTATCTATGACGAGTAGTTCACCCGGGCCGACACGCCCTTTCTCTGCCACTTCGTCTGGCGCATAATTCCAGATGCCTACTTCAGAGGCCAGCGTGATTAGGTTGTCTTTGGTAATCACATAACGCGCAGGGCGTAAGCCGTTTCTATCTAGGTTACACGCAGCGTAACGACCATCAGAAAGGACGATACCTGCAGGGCCATCCCACGGTTCCATGTGCTTGGAGTTGAAGTCGTAGAATGCACGCAGATCGGGATCCATGTCTGGGTGGTTTTGCCAAGCGGGCGGCACGAGCATACGCATCGCTCGGAATACATCCATACCACCGGCAAGGAACAGGTCGAGCATGTTATCTAGACTTGATGAATCTGAGCCTGTCTCATTCACAAAGGGTGCGGTCGTTTGTAAATCGGGCAGCAGTGGTGAAGAGAATTTATAGGCACGAGCTTTAGCCCACTGACGGTTACCTTCGATGGTATTGATCTCACCATTGTGCGCCAAATAGCGGAATGGCTGAGCCAGTGGCCAACGCGGCTGAGTATTGGTTGAGAAGCGCTGGTGGAACAGGCATATCGCCGATTCCATACGTAAGTCAGCAAGATCGAGGTAAAATCGTGGAAGATCGGCCGGCATACACAAGCCTTTGTAAACCATGACTTGTGTCGAAAGGCTACAAATATAGAAATCTTTGTCTTCTGTGATCTGCTTTTCAATTCGACGACGAGCGATGTAAAGGCGTCGTTCAATATCGCGTTCACGCCACCCTGCAGGTGCTGAGATAAACACTTGCTGAATATTGGGAACGGAATCTTTTGCGATTGGACCTAATACGTCGGTGTTGGTCGGTACTACGCGCCAACCTGCAACCGTTAAGGTCTCTTGAGCGAGCTCTTTATTGACGATGTCTTGCGCGGATTGCGCTTTGATTGGATCTTGGCTGAAGAAAATCATGCCGACAGCGTATTGCTTGCCGAGCTTGAAGTTATTCTCTTCAGCAATAATTCTGAGATAAGAGTCAGGCTTCTGTAGTAATAAGCCACAGCCATCCCCGGTTTTACCATCCGCAGCGATTCCACCACGGTGTGTCATGCGATCGAGGGCTGAAATAGCAGTTCTTACCAACTTATGACTAGGTTGGCCTTCCATTTGCGCTATTAAACCAAATCCACAGTTGTCTTTTTCAAGACTAGGATCATATAGAGCCATTGCAATTCTCCCTTTTGCTTCTCTGTCATCCAGACAGTAAATGACTAACTATTCATATACTTGTTGTTTTTTATAAACTGATAGTTTGCTTTAGCCAGTTAAAACGTTATTGGTTGTGTTAACAAAACCGATTGATTTTATTTTCATCAGCTTTACAACGTATAGCTAATTGTGTTTAAGGTCAAGTTCATGGTTAATTATCATGCATAAACGCGATTAGCCACTTAATAATCTAAAATAGTCGATGGATATCAATGAGATATATAAGGTGAATGTTAACGAGATTTAACATATACAACAGGATGATTTTGAAAACGCCAAAGACCAGATAGAAAAAAGGCTAGCATCGAGTGCTAGCCAAATATAAAAGTTAGGAAGGGTATTGCTTTTCCTCTAGGCTAACGTAATTGACGTTAGCCCGAGAAATATTATGCGGAAAGCATGAGTGAATCAGCTTTCGCTTCTAAGTTTGAGTTACCCATTAAGAAGTCATCAATCGCAATTGCACATTCACGACCTTCATTAATACAACGTACAACTAGAGATTGACCAGTACGCATATCACCAGCAGCGAAAACGCCTTTCTGGTTCGTTGCAAAACCTTCAGAAGCGACGTTACCGCGCTCGTCCAGTTTAATGTCTAGTTGAGCAAGCACGCCGGTTGGCTCCGGGTGTAAGAAGCCCATTGCTAGGAATGCCATGTCACAAGGAATAACACGTTCAGAGTTCGCGACTTCATCAAAGCCTGGACGCTCACCTGGTTTCGCATCTTGCCAAACGATGTCAGCAATACGTAGACCCGTCACTTGACCTTGCTCGTTACCGATGAACTCTTTGGTTAAGATGTTCCAGTGACGTTCACAACCTTCTTCGTGAGAAGTGGTGGTTTTCATGATCATTGGGTATTGAGGCCAAGGCATGTTTGCAGGGCGCTTCTCTGGTGGGATCGGCATGATCTCAACTTGAGTAATGCTTGCTGCTTTATGACGGTTTGATGTGCCCACACAGTCAGAACCAGTATCACCACCACCGATAACCACAACGTGCTTATCTTTAGCGTGAATCTCTTCTGTTTTAAGATCTAGGTTGTTAGCACGGCGGTTGTTTTGACCAAGGAATTCCATGGCAAAGTGAACGCCTTTCAACTCACGACCAGGGATTGGCAAGTCACGTGGAACCGTAGAACCACCCGTTAGCAATACCACATCAAACTCTTGGCGTAGCTGCTGAGCGTTAACATCAACACCGATGTGTTGGTTAACTTTAAACTCAACGCCCGCTTCAGCCATTAGGTTGATCTTACGATCAATCACGTCCATACCCAGTTTGAAGTCTGGGATACCGAAGCGAAGTAGACCACCGACTTTCTCGTCACGTTCAAATACCGTTACCGAGTGACCAGCGCTGTTTAGCTGCTCCGCTGCGGCTAAGCCAGCAGGACCTGAACCGATAACTGCGACAGTTTTACCTGTGCGAGAGCGTGGTGTTTTAGGTTTTGCGTACCCTTCACGGTACGCAGTTTCGACAATCGTTTTCTCGATATTACAGATAGTGATTGGGTCTTGGTTGATACCAAGAACACAGGCACTTTCACAAGGAGCAGGACAAACACGACCGGTAAACTCAGGGAAGTTGTTGGTAGAGCTTAGGATGTTCCAAGCCTCTTCCCAGCTGTCACGGTAAACCGCATCATTGAATTCTGGGATGATGTTACCAATCGGACAGCCGTTGTGACAGAAAGGTACGCCACAGTCCATACAACGAGAGGCTTGAGTATTGATCTTTTCACCAAACTCTTCGTTAAGTACGAACTCTTTGTTGTCTTCAATTCGAACTGACGGGTCGAGCTTCTTTGGAAGCTCACGACCGTGTTCTAAAAATCCAGTAGGCTTACCCATTATACTGCCTCCACTTCTTCCGTTTGTGCCTGTTGTGCTTCAGCTTTACGCTTTTCAAGAACAGTTTTGTAGTCGCGTGGCATTACTTTAACTAGCGATGCAACACTTGCTTCAAAGTTGTCTAGGAAAGATTGAGCAACTTCACTTCCTGTGAATTCAACATGCTTAGTTAGCATATCCAGTAGAAGATCTTTATCTTCTTGTTCAATTGGATCTAGGTCTACAAGTTCAGGGTTGAGCTTGGTTTCGAAGTCACCCGCTTTGTCCCAAACATAAGCAACACCGCCACTCATGCCCGCAGCAAAGTTACGACCTGTTGAACCAAGGATAATGGCAACACCACCAGTCATGTATTCACAACCGTGGTCACCAACGCCCTCAACAACAACCTTCGCACCTGAGTTACGAACACAGAAACGTTCGCCTGCCATACCGCGAATGAAAGATTCACCTGAGGTCGCACCGTAGAAACATACGTTACCAACCACGATGTTATCTTCAGCAACGATAGAAGATTTCGCATCTGGGTACAGTACCAAAGTACCGCCAGACAGACCTTTACCCCAGTAATCGTTCGCGTCGCCTTCTACTTCGAACTTAACGCCTTTCGCAAGGAACGCACCGAAAGATTGACCAGCACTACCGTGGAACTTAACGTTCATTGGCTGTGGTAAACCTTGGTCTTTGTAAACCTTCGAGATTTCGTTCGACAGCATGGTACCAGCAGAGCGGTCCGTGTTGATGATAGGGAAGCTCGCATTCACGGCTTCGCCTTTCTCAAGAGCTGGAATCGCAGCTTGAATCAACTTGCGGTCTAGAACGTCTTCTAGGTTGTGGTTTTGTTGCGTCTGGTTGTAGATACCATCTTCTTCACGTGCCTGCTCAATGTGCAGTACAGGTGTTAGATCTAGGTTCTTGTACTTCCAGTGGCCGATGTCATCACGAACTTTAAGTTTGTGCGATTGACCAACCATCTCATCGATAGAGCGGAAGCCAAGTTCAGCCATTACTTCACGCAGACCTTCAGCCATGTATTGGAAGAAAGTGACTACGTCTTCTACGCGGCCGTCGAAACGTTCACGCAGAGTCTTGTTCTGTGTAGCGATACCAACAGGACATGTATTCTTGTGACACTTACGCATCATGATACAGCCTTCAACCACTAGAGCTGCTGTTGCTACGCCCCATTCTTCAGCGCCAAGTAACGTTGCTACTGCAAGATCACGTGGTGTTTTCATCTGACCATCAGATTGAACAACGATACGGTTACGTAGGCCGTTTTTCAGTAGTGTTTGGTGCGTTTCCGCTAGACCCAGCTCCCAAGGCAGACCGGTATGACGGATAGAAGACATCGGAGATGCACCCGTACCACCATCAAAACCTGCGATAAGTACCACGTCAGCTTTCGCTTTCGCTACACCCGATGCAATCGTACCTACGCCAGCTTCTGATACTAGCTTCACGTTGACACGGCCGTTACGGTTCGCGTTTTTCAGATCGTAGATCAGCTGAGCCAAATCTTCGATTGAGTAGATATCGTGGTGTGGCGGTGGCGAGATAAGACCTACGCCCGGAGTCGAGTGACGCGTTGCGCCGATCCAGTCATCAACCTTATCACCAGGTAGTTGACCACCTTCGCCCGGTTTCGCACCTTGAGCCATCTTGATTTGTAGCTCATCAGCGTTAGATAGGTAGTAAGACGTTACACCAAAGCGACCAGAAGCCACCTGTTTGATTGCTGAACGTTCCCAGTCGCCGTTTTCTTTACGTTCGAAACGTGCTGGATCTTCACCACCTTCACCTGAGTTTGATTTCGCGCCAATGCGGTTCATCGCAACAGCCAGTGTTGAGTGAGCCTCATGCGAGATTGAACCAAAGCTCATTGCGCCGGTTGCGAAACGCTTAAGAATGTTCTCGATTGGTTCTACTTCTGCTAGAGGAATAGAGCCTGCAGGGTTCTTGATGAAGTCCAGTTGGCTACGTAGCGTTGCTGCGTTGTCGCCTTGGTCATCAACTGCTTTTGCGTACTTCTTGAACTGACCGTAATCTTTGTTACGCGTCGATTCTTGAAGTAGAGAAATCGTTTCTGGGTTGAATAAGTGTTTCTCACCACGTTGTTTCCACTGGTAAACACCACCAACATCAAGGATCTGAGCTGGAATTTCACGAGCTGGGTAACCAACACGGTGACGAACCAATACTTCTCGCGCGATATCGTCGATCGTTAGACCTTGGATACGAGAAACAGTACCTGTGAAGTATTTTTCAACCACTGATTTGCTAACACCAAGTGCTTCAAAGATTTGTGCACCGTGGTAAGACTGCAGCGTAGAGATCCCCATCTTAGAGAAGATCTTAAGTAGACCGCCGTTAACACCTTTACGGTAGTTATCGAATAACTCACGTGGGTGTACGTTTGGATCTAGCTTCTTAGTACGTTGCAGTTCAACAATCGTTTCAATAACTAGGTATGGGTTAACTGCGTTTGCACCATAACCGATAAGCGTTGCAAAGTGGTGTGTCTCACGAGCGTCGCCCGTTTCAACAACGATGTCACACTTAGCACGTAGACCTTTACGGATTAGGTGGTGGTGAACCGCGCCAACCGCCAGCATTGCTGGAATAGCGGCATGGTTAGAGTTAACCGCACGGTCTGTCAGTAGGATGATAGAGTAGCCATCAATCACTGCGTCTTCTGCGTATTGGCAGATACGCTTAAGTGCGCGCTCTAACTTACCTTGGTCGCCATTTGCTTGGAATACGATATCCAGCGTCTTCGCCTGAAGGTGCTCGTTATCGATTGCACGCAGTTTTTCTAACTCAGAGTTAGACAGTACTGGAGACTCAAGTTCTACTTTTTGACAGTGCTCAGGTGTTTCAGCAAGTAAGTTCTGGTCTTTACCTAGGTAAGTGTTCAGAGACATAACCATGCGCTCACGAATCGGGTCGATCGGCGGGTTAGTTACTTGTGCAAACAACTGTTTGAAGTAGTTTGAAAGGTGCTGCGATTGGTGAGAAAGAATCGCTAGCGGCCAGTCAGCACCCATTGCAGAAAGTGGCTCGTAGCCTGTTTTCGCAAGAGGTAGAATGATTTCGTTTACTTCTTCAGAACTCACGCCAAACGATTGTTGTTTGTGTAGTAGTTTCTCTGGAGAAGGTTGGCTAAATTCGTTGCTCGCATCCGGTAGCTTTTTCAGGCTCAGAAGGTTCTCTTCAACCCACTTTTCGTAAGGTTGTGCTTTAGCAATGCTGTCTTTCACTTCTTCATCAGAAATGATGCGGCCTTGCTCAAGGTCAGCAACGAAGATACGACCTGGTTGTAGACGACCACGGTACTCAACGTTTTCAGGTGCAATCTCAACAACACCAGACTCAGACGCCATTACTAGGAAGTCGTCTTTAGTTACTGTGTAGCGAGAAGGACGCAGACCGTTACGGTCAAGTGTTGCACCTACTTGAACACCATCGGTGAAACATACTGATGCTGGGCCATCCCATGGTTCCATTACGTTCGCGTGGTACTGGTAGAACGCACGACGAGTTGGATCCATGTTTTTGTTTTCTTGCCATGCTTCCGGGATCATCATCATCAACGCGTGTGGCAGAGTACGACCTGAAAGAACAAGTAGTTCCAGTGCCATATCGAAGTTTGATGAATCCGAACTACCTTCCTGACAGATAGGAAGCAGCATGTCGATTTCAGCTTGTGTAAACAGATCCGATTCTAGGATTGCTTCACGTGCTTTCATCCAGTTCAGGTTGCCGCGAACCGTATTGATTTCGCCATTGTGCGCGATGTAACGGAAAGGCTGAGCTAGACGCCAACGTGGGAATGTATTGGTAGAGAAGCGAGAGTGTACTAGTGCTAGAGCTGTCACCATGGTTGGGTTTTGCAGATCTAGGAAGTACTGAGGAACTTGTTCAGTTGTTAGCTGACCTTTGTACACCAATGTCTTGTAAGACATAGAGTTGATATAGAAGTCATCACCGATATTTGAAACGCTTTCTAGGCATACACGAACCGTGTAGTTACGTAGAACATACAGTTTACGCTCAAGCTCTTCTGGTGTGATACCAGGGCCGCCAGAAATAAATACGTGTTCAAATTGAGGTTCAGTGCTTAGTGGGTCAGCACCAATCATTGAATTGTCCGTTGGAAGTTCACGGTAACCGATAACTTCTAACTCAAGGCGTTGTGCATTGCGTTCTAGAATGTCACGACACTGTGCACGTTTGTGTTCATCTTTAGGGAAAAGTACAACACCAACACCATATTTTTCAAAAGATGGCAGCTTAATTCCAAGCTTTACGGCTTCTTCTAGTAAGAATTCGTGCGGCTTCTGTAGCAGGATACCTGCACCATCACCAGAACACGGATCGCAGCCTTGGCCGCCACGGTGTTCCATACGTGCAAGCATATCGAGTGCTTGAGTTACTACATCATGAGATTTGCGATTCTTTAGATGCGCAACAAAACCGATACCACAAGCGTCATGCTCCAATTCAGGAGTATACAGACCCTGTGAGTTCTGCTCTTGATCTACCATAGATACATCCTTCCAGTTAAATCTAGGCGCAACTTATTTGTATAAAGTCAGCCTTGTCCTTTTATATTTATGGGTCTAAACCTGCCTATGCTGGCGGTTTGAATCCTTTCCGTATCTCGCAGGAAAAGTATTGCGAGAAAAACAATCCTTAGTGATACCTGTTTATTTTTAACCACAAACTAGTGGTTTATATAGGTGGGAGTTAGATATCACCGACTTATTAGCAAGTTTTCGTTGTAAGTAAATACTCAAAAATAGCCAATATGTGTAAGTATCCTACAATTTTGTCTAGGCGAATTGCAATGAAAGTTGACCCATGTAGACCATTTTTTTCGTTTTATTTTGAATTTAATGCCTAACAAATGTGCAACATTAGGCAAATAGAGCCGATTTTTTGCATGTTTATTGATATTTGTTAGGTTGCTCGCAAAAAGCCTTGAGTAAACTAATTGGTCGAATTTTGCAGGGATGTAATTTTTTTTCAAAAAAGACTGATATTCATTCTTATTTACTTGAGTGCTTTGAAAATATGCAATTACACGAGTTGGTCAATACTATCGGCCAAGACCTTCAACGCCGTTATGGCGAGAAGGTTCACAAGCTGACGCTTCATGGTGGTTTCAGCTGCCCAAACCGAGACGGGACAATTGGCCGTGGAGGTTGCACGTTTTGTAACGTGGCTTCCTTTGCCGATGAACAAACTCAGGTTCAGAGTATTGCAGAACAACTAAAAGATCGTGCGGGTGAAATTGCTCGTGCTAAGAAGTATCTGGCTTACTTTCAGGCGTACACCAGCACTTATGCTGAGGTGCAAGTGCTCAAGAATATGTATGAAGAGGCGCTAAAAGCACCCGGTGCAGAGATCGTCGGCCTTTGTGTTGGTACGCGACCAGACTGTGTGCCTGATGCGGTGTTGGATCTGTTAGCGGGCTACGTTAAACAAGGCTATGAGATTTGGCTCGAGCTTGGCCTGCAAACCGCCAATGATAAAACCCTCAAGCGAATTAACCGCGGCCACGATTTTGCGGTGTATGAAACGATCACCCAACGCGCACGCGCTTTAGGTATCAAGGTGTGTACTCACCTGATTGTTGGTCTACCAAAAGAAACCAAAGCGGATAACCTTGAAACCTTAGACAAGGTATTAGCCGTTGGCACCGATGGTATTAAGCTGCACGGCCTTCATATAGTAGAGGGCAGTACCATGGCTAAGGCGTGGAAGGCAGGAAAGCTAGAAGCCCCAAGCCTTGAAGAGTACATCGATATCGCGAGTGAGATCATTCAACGCACGCCTGCGGACGTGGTTTATCACCGTGTTTCTTCAGCGGCGAGACGCCCAACCTTACTTTCTCCTTTATGGTGTGAGAACCGCTGGTTAGCGATGACTGAAATAGGTCGTTCGTTGGATAAAACCGGTGCTCAAGGCATCAAAACGGGCTCTGCATTCGAGTACACGTTGCCTGTTTTAAACGCGGCCAATTAATAGAAATGGGTGACTGTAGGTAACAGCAGATAAAACCAATAAATAGTGGTAACATTTCCCTAGCAGATTTTATGGTATAGATTGAGAGTAAATGGAACTGGTAATGACTTGGTTGTGGGACAGGGCGTATGGCTACGGTATTTATATCGTTGTTGTATTGCTGATTGCTCTCATCTGCTGGCATCTCTATTCTCGTTATCAGTCGCATATCGAAACGCTTCTACTTGCTACCCCGTCGCCACTCTACTTTGTTGATGTTCGAAGTGGCGAAATACTCTATGCCAATCGCCAAGCCATGCAGTTGCTTGGTATCCGCCAAATCGGTGTTAATTTTCGCTTTCCTACTGTGGAAAGCGAGAACAGCTTTCGTCACTACTTAACCAACCACATCAACTCTCGAGCCTTCGAGCAGGTCTCCCTGTGGGCGCTTTCTGAATTTGAGTCGTTCAAGATCAACTTGATCGGTCGTAAGATCCATTTTAGAAATAAGCAGGCTTGGATGATTCACGCCTCACCTTATAAAAACACTAACGAAGAACTGTCCCAAGAAGTTCGAGAACTGAATGTTGCTCGTACCGCTTTGGATTCTTTGTCTGAGCTGATCTACGTGAAAGATCAGAAAGGTCAGTTAGTGACGAGTAATCGCTCGTTTAAAAAGTTTTGGCATGGTCGTGCTGAAGAGGGCACCCTGAGTGTTTCTGGTGGAGTATTAAAAGGTCGTGTAAGTGAACGCTCTTGGACTACAGATCAAGATGGAAAAAGCTGCTTGCTTGAAACCTACCAAAGTGTGCTGCTTTCCCAAGATGGAGAAACCATCGGCACGCTCTCTATTAGTCATGATGTGACCGATTGGCATGACATGCAGCAGAAACTGCGTGGCGAGATGGAGAAGCGAAAAGATACCGAAGTGGCACTTGCGCAGCGTGACACCATCTTGCAAAACCTCCTGGAGGCCAGCCCAGACTCGATTGGTATCTTTAATGAAAACATGGTTTATCAAGCGTGTAATAAACCATTTGTGGCTGCGCTGGGTATCTCTGAAGTCAGTGACTTGATCGGTAAACGTTTACAAGATGTGGTGCCACATAGCATCTATACGCGAATATCAGAAACCGATCATCAAGTGCTTCATCAAAGTAAATCACTGCGTTATATCGACAAAGTGGTCTCAAGTGATGGAACATTTACTTGGTATGATGTAGTCAAATCACCGTTTAGAGATCCAGCATCGAGCACTAATGGTGTGTTGATCATGGCGCGTGATATTACAGAGCGTTATCTAGCAGAACAAAAGCTTGAAGAAGCCAACCTTGAACTTGAACGCCTCAGCTTTATGGATAGCCTGACTAAAGTGTCTAACCGACGTCGTTTCGATGAACAGCTCTCTACACTGTGGCATTATCATGTGCGTGAGAAGCTGCCACTGACGATCATGCTATGTGATATCGACTTCTTTAAAGGCTACAACGACTTTTACGGACACCAACAAGGCGATGATGCTTTGATTCAGGTTTCTCAGGCATTTAAGCAGGTGTTGAATCGTTCATCTGATTGTGTGGCTCGTTATGGTGGTGAAGAGTTCGGCTTTATTCTGCCAAATACAACGACCGAAGGTGCTCAGCTGGTGGCGCAGCGTATTCATGATGAAGTCCTAAAATTGGAACTTGCGCATGAGAAGTCGACAGTCTCTGAATTCATCACGGTGAGTATTGGTATTATCTCTTACATTCCTACACCTGATGATGAAATGGAATCGGCTGTTGCCTTGGCTGATAGTGCGTTGTATCAAGCGAAATCAGACGGTCGCAACCGTTCAATGGTGCATCCATACTCAATTCGCTAACGCTATAAAATTGGCAATTTGATTATCCCCGGCTATTTTTGCTTAGTTAGTATTTGTATTGGTTAATTAACCTTCGAAATTACCGCTGAACACTTGCTGCGTGTGATGTAGCTAGCTTACCTCCCATCTTCAAACAGGGTAGAATATTGCTAGTCTTATCGCATGGAGCGCTAAATGAAACCCATGAAAAATCTTGCCCAGTATTACGTGGATCTACTCGTAAAACTGGGGATTGTCCGCTTTTCTATCTTACTCGCCCTAGCGCTTGTTGCCCTCGCTGTTGTTGTGCAAGTCGGTATCACCCTTGCACTCAAAGGCAATGTTGATGACATCGACATTGTCCGTTCAGTTTTCTTCGGTTTAGTGATCACGCCTTGGGCGGTTTATTTTCTGTCAGTGGTCGTGGACCAGTTGGAAGAATCACGTCAAAGGTTAGCGAAATTGGTCTCTAAACTTGGCGACATGCGTGAGCGAGACCAAGAACTCAACAATAAAATGCAGCTCAATATCGAGAAGCTTAATCAAGAAATTGAAGAGCGTGAAAAAGCGGAAGAAGCGCGCGCAGAAGCAATGCAAGATCTCGAAAACGAGGTGTTCCAGCGCGAGCGTACTCAGCTTGAACTCGCAGAACGTACTGCACTGTTACGCTCGTTTATTGATGCCTCGCCTGACCTTATTTACTACCGTAATGAAGATGGTGTGTTCTCTGGTTGTAACCGTGCGGTTGAAGAGCTCACTGGTAAAACAGAAAAAGAGCTAGTTGGTTTAACTCCTTGGGATGTTTACAGTAAAGAGGTCGCTCAGCAAGTTGTTGAAACCGATAAGAAAGTATTTGCTGACAACCAAGCATTGACTTATGACCAATGGCTTGAATACCCAGATGGCCGCAAGAGTTACTTCGAACTGCGTAAAGTGCCTTTCTACAGCAAAGATGGTCGTCACTTGGGCTTGGTTGGTTTTGGCCGCGATATTACTGAACGTAAAGAGCATCAAGAGTCGTTAGAAAAAGCCAGCCGCGATAAGACCACCTTTATCTCAACTATTAGCCACGAGTTAAGAACGCCGCTCAACGGCATCATTGGCTTGAGCCGCATGCTGCTTGATAGCCAACTGACCACCGAACAGCGCAAGCAGATGCAAACCATCAAGGTGAGCGCGGTGACACTGGGTAATATCTTCAACGATATTATTGATATGGATAAGTTCGACCGCCGTAAGCTTGAACTCTTCCCTACGCCTATTAACTTTGAAGATTTCGTTGTCGAGATCGAAAGTATCTCTGCGTTGATGGCTGAGCAGAAAGGGTTAAGGTTCGATCTAGAAAGATTGTCTGATCTTCCAGCTGCTGTTGAGGTGGATGGTACTCGTCTTAGACAGGTACTGTGGAACCTTGTTAGTAACGCGATGAAGTTCACCAAAGATGGTGGAGTGGTGATGACAGTCAGCGCCGACATTGATGGTGACTTTGCCAACATTACGATGGAAGTGGAAGATACTGGTATTGGTATCCCTGAAAGTGAAATCGAGAAGATCTTCGCGATGTACTATCAGGTGAAATCGGGCACGGACAACTTGCACGCTGTCGGCACGGGTATTGGTCTCGCTGTCTCTCAACAGCTAATTAATATGATGGATGGCCACATTGAAGTCATCAGTGAAGAGGGCTTTGGCAGTACCTTTACGGTTTCGATTCGAGTTCCAGTGAATCACGATACTCAGGCTCTGATCAAAACGCCAAGAAAACAGTCGAATCTTAAGATCTTTATGGTCGAAGACATTGAACTCAATATCACAGTGGCTCGCTCTCTACTTGAAAGCCTTGGCCATGAAGTGACAGTCGTGATGACGGGTAAAGAGGCGCAAATTGCTTTCAATCCTGAAGACTATGATTTGGTGTTGTTGGATATCCAACTGCCAGATATGACGGGTTTCGATATTGCTCAATACTACCGCGAGAAATACAGCCAGCTACCGCCTTTGGTGGCGTTAACTGCGAACGTATTAAACAACAAGCAAGAGTACTTCCAGAAAGGCATGGACGAAGCGATCAGTAAACCTTTGTCGGTTCGAGCTATCCAAGATGTCATCAGTGAACTTATCGAAGATGCACCAGAGGTAATTGAGAAGGTAGCGGGCACCGATAAGGTTGAGAGCATTGATAAAGTCGACGCGAGTAAGCCTGTTCTTTCAGAAATTGATACCACTTTGCTTGATATTGATATGCTAGAGTCTTATGTTGATATTGTTGGACCGAAACCGGTTTTGGATAGCATCGCGATGTTCGAAGATATGATGCCGGAGTATATGGAAATATTGAACTCCAACATGGTCGCGAAAGATAAAGCCAGTATCGTTTCTGAGGCACATAAGATTAAAGGTGCTGCAGGTTCTATTGGTCTGAAACGCATCCAACAAGTTGCCCAGAAAGCTCAATCTCCAGATTTGCCTGCGTGGTGGGAGAACATTTCAGATTGGGTTGATGAGATAAATAACGAATACCAGAATGACATTGAAGTTTTAAAGAGTTGGTTAAATCAAAGGTAGAAGAATAATGAAAAAATTAGCATTCGCCGCATGTGTAGTGGCATTAGCGGGTTGTTCTGCGCCACAAGTAGAATGGCAGCAAGATAATCAAGTCGAAGTATCTGCAGCAACAGTTACCATGAAAAGCAACCTTTGGCACAACAAGATGCCAACGATTGGCGAGACTCAAGATAAGACCCTACATGGTGCTATCTACCTAGAGTCAGACTCACAACTGCCAGCAACGCTTGCGGTTGAAAGTGTTACGGTTAAACAGGGTGCAGACACCTTGTTGGTAACGGCTGACGATCTTGATTTAAGAACACACAGTGAAACTCAATGGGAAGTCGCGTTTGTATGGCAGCTAGAAATCGACAGTGACAAGCCTGTTGATGTGGCGGTGGAACTTAAAGATGGCGAAACCGTGAAGTGGTTAGTAGAGAAAGACGTTAAGGTGGATACGGTTTACTAAAATCTTATCCAATTAAGAACAATAAAAAAGGGAGAATGCGTTGGCATTCTCCCTTTTTAATAACTATTGATGACGCTTCTAGTGTTCAAAACACTTACTGGTGAGTAGTGCTAAATGGTAAGAGGCGCGAATCGAATTAGTCTTCTAGGTCACCACAAAAGCGGTAGCCTTCACCGTGAATCGTTGCGATGATTTCTGGCGTACCAGAAACAGATTCAAAGTGCTTACGAATACGACGGATTGTTACGTCTACAGTACGATCGTGTGGCTTAAGCTCACGGCCAGTCATCTTCTTAAGAAGGTCAGCACGTGTTTGGATCTTACCTGGGTTCTCACAGAAGTGAAGTAGAGCACGGAACTCTGAACGAGGTAGCTTGTAGCCTTCGCCATCTGGGCTAACCAGAGAACGACTGTTGATATCTAGTACCCAACCGTTGAACTCATACTTCTCAACGCTACGCTTCTCTTCTTGAACAGAGCTTGTGCTCATTGAACGGTTCAGAAGGTTGCGTGCACGGATAGTCAGTTCACGAGGGTTGAAAGGCTTAGTGATGTAGTCATCAGCGCCGATCTCTAGGCCAAGGATCTTATCAACTTCATTATCACGACCAGTTAAGAACATAAGCGCTACGTTTGCTTGCTCACGTAGTTCACGCGCAAGTAGTAGGCCATTCTTACCTGGAAGGTTGATGTCCATAATTACAAGGTTAACTTGGTTGTCAGATAGCACTTGGTGCATCTCTTCACCGTCGCTAGCCTCAAAAACAGCATATCCCTCTGCTTCAAAAATACTCTTTAGAGTGTTACGAGTTACTTGCTCATCTTCAACGATAAGAATCTGCGGGGTTTGCATTTGGCGGTACCTAAATTTGTGACGAAACTGTGCTAATAGAATAAATTCTAGGCAAAAACATAACATACAGGTAATGTATTTTTGATGATAACTTAAAGTTTTCAAAAAAACACTTACTTCCAGCTATCTGCCTTCCTTGAAGTATTGCCCAATAACGTAGATCCAGTACGCCTTTCAATCATTCTTTTAGTGATTGGAGTGGATTCTATAATGTTAACAGCATGCTAACAACGCGAGAATGTTAATTCCATTCACTTTGTTGATTTACATCAATTGCCGTATCGCAACAAACTTTAATAGTATGGCTACAACTTAACCAATGTTATGGTGACTATTTAGCACCAAAACAAGAATGATTATTCGAGATGCTTCTCACATCTTGCCTGCTAAAGACCGGATTATGAACCAAGGAAGCTGAAAGCTGTCTTAAGAGTCTAGTAGATAAATATGCTCAATCAACTTTTATTGAGTAATAAATTGAGCATAGAACAATGAAAACAAAGGATTAATTTTAATAACATATAAAAGCATAGAGGCTAGCCTGACATAACCGGTAACGCCTTACTCACGGAGGATATATGCACGATATAACACCCGACTTGTGTGATGAGTTTGAAAGCGAAGTCACCCTACTGAACATGCCATTGCAGAACTTCGGCCAACGTGGTGCGTTCTTTGGAAAAATTGTAACAGTTCGTTGTTATCACGATAATTCCAAGGTTCGCGAGGTTTTAGAGACCGACGGCTGTGGCAAAGTGCTTGTCGTTGACGGAAATGGCTCATGCCAGAAGGCGCTGCTTGGCGATCAACTCGCTATTCTCGCGATAGAAAACGGTTGGGAAGGCGTGATTGTAAACGGTGCGGTGCGTGATGTAGGCATGATGTCGCAAATGGACCTTGGCGTTCAGGCGTTAGGTGCATCGCCATTCAAAACAGAGAAACGCGGTGTCGGCCAAGTGAATGTGACACTCTCTATACATAATCAACTGATTCAGCCTGGTGACTATATTTATGCCGATTGGAATGGCGTGTTAATTTCATCTGAGCTGTTAATTGAATCGTAACTGACTCAAATTGAATGCCGTTGATAGATTAGAACGGGGAATGGTTTGTGATGTACTAAAAGTTTGGATCTCAATCCGCACTAATCTGTTAATAAAGAACAAGCTAAAGAGACTAAAAGCGAAACCCTAGTCCCACTTCAACACCTTGCTGCCACTCTTCATAATCAAGGGTGGCATGCAAATCTAGGTTATCTGTTAGTTGCACTCGGCTGGAAACCTCTGCGGCTACCGATTTCTCATTGTCTTCGGTCTCGTCTTTATAGGTGTGTAGAGAACTGTTAAAAGAGACTCTTTCTGAGAACTGATAACTGACACCACTCAAGAATCCACTTTCCTGTTTCAGTGCCGCACTATTGATACGTGTACCGACGTAAAGATCCACATCTGAAAACAAGCTATAAGAGTAGCCACTGTCTATCTTCCAAGTATCGAAGCTTTCACTCGACGCGTTTTGTGTGGAGATAAAGAATTTATGAGAAGAACTATCGATCTGGCTGGGTAGTAGAGGCAAGCTATTCGCTGAACAAACAACAGGCATAGCAAAAGCCAAAAGAATAAGTAATCTCTTCATTTCCCACTCCTGATGTCATTATTATTGTTCTTCGAACGTTATCGTTCAATTAAAGCACAGAACTTGTACGTTCGCTGCACAATCGATATAGCATTTTGTTATGACTATATATGCAATTGATCACTCTTGCCTGTTCAATGAGTAAATCCAGTATCTTAAGTGAGGGTTTATACAGGGTGTTTTATCCCTTAAATGACGGTTTGCTCTGAAAAACGGTGCGAATGTAAAAAAAACGCAACTTTTCATTGACGTCCAGTGGTAAAAATTGATACACGTAGAGTAAAGCACAAGCAGAGAATTTGATATGCAGCACGTAAGCCACCTAGTAATGACCACAACCATTATTATTACCGACATTAACATTGTTGGGGCAGGCTGCTAAGTAACGGATTTTAAAAAAAAGGCCTGTATCCAACAAGATACAGGCCTTTTTTTGTACCATTTTTATGACTTATGGAGAAAGGGATGCGCGTTTTAAAGTTTGGAGGTTCATCATTAGCTGATGCAGATCGTTTTTTACGAGCGGCTGATATCATCGCTAATAATGCCCAGCAAGAAGAGCTAGCCGTTGTACTATCGGCTCCAGGAAAAACAACCAATAAGTTGGTCGCTGTTATTGAAGCTGCACTGAAAAATGGTGAAGCTGACGCACAGATTACAGAGATCGAATCTTCATTTAACACACTGTTTGCAGAGATCAAAGCGGTCGTGCCTTCTATCTATGGTGCCGCGTTTCAAGAGCAGGTGGATACCTCTCTTGCTCAGCTAAAGCAGTTCGTGAATGGCATCAACCTACTTGGTATGTGCCCGAACCACGTTAATGCTCGCATCATCAGTAAAGGTGAGCGAATCTCTATCCAGTTAATGAAAGCGGTACTGGAAGCGAAAGGCCAACCAGCAAGCCTGATTGACCCTGTCCAATACCTATACGCTAAAGGCGATCACCTTGAAGCTATGGTCGATGTGGATGTCTCTACTCAGAACTTCCAACAATCTCCACTTCCTAAAGGTCACGTTAACATCATGCCTGGCTTTACTGCGGGTAATGAAAAAGGTGAGCTAGTCACACTAGGTCGTAATGGTTCTGACTACTCAGCGGCTGTGTTAGCGGCGTGTCTACGTGCTGATTGCTGTGAAATCTGGACTGATGTCGATGGCGTTTACAACTGTGACCCACGCTTAGTTGATGATGCTCGTCTGCTCAAGTCTCTTAGCTACCAAGAGGCGATGGAGCTTTCTTACTTTGGTGCTTCGGTTCTACACCCGAAAACCATTGCTCCTATTGCGCAATTCCACATTCCTTGTCTGATCAAAAACAGCTTCAACCCACAAGGCGCAGGTACTTTGATTGGCCAAGACACTGGCGAAGATAACCTAGCAATCAAAGGTATTACGACGCTAAGTGACCTAACCATGGTTAACGTATCAGGCCCAGGCATGAAGGGCATGGTAGGTATGGCGAGTCGTGTATTCGGCGCGATGTCTTCTGCTGGCGTTTCTATTGTCCTTATTACTCAATCTTCTTCTGAGTACAGCATCAGCTTCTGTATTGAATCGGCTGATAAGGTGAAAGCGAAACAAGTGTTGTCAGACGCGTTTGAACTTGAACTTAAAGATGGCCTGTTAGAGCCGGTTGAGTTCATGGATGACGTTGCGATTGTAACGCTGGTGGGTGACGGTATGCGCACTTCACGTGGCGTAGCATCTCAGTTCTTCTCTTCTTTAGCTGAAGTGAACGTCAACATTGTTGCTATTGCTCAAGGTTCTTCAGAGCGTGCTATTTCAGCGGTTATCCCTGAAGACAAAATCTCTGAAGCAATCAAAGCGTGTCACGAGAACCTATTTAACTCTAAGCACTTCCTAGATGTATTCGTTGTGGGTGTCGGCGGTGTTGGTGGCGAGCTTGTTGACCAGATCCAACGTCAGCAAGGCAAACTGGCTGAAAAAGGCATCGTGATTCGCGTATGTGGTTTAGCAAACAGTAAAGGTTTGTTGCTAGACAGCGATGGTCTACCGTTAGAGCAGTGGCGTGACCGTATGTCGAGTGCGACTGAAGAGTTCAGCCTAGCGCGTTTAGCGGCTTTGGTTCAACGTAACCACATCATCAACCCAGTATTGGTTGATTGTACGTCTAGCGAAGGTATTGCGGCGCAGTACGCTGATTTCCTAGCGGCTGGTTTCCACGTAGTAACACCAAACAAGAAAGCAAACACAGCAAGCATGGCTTACTACCATCAGCTTCGTGAAGTTGCACGCAACTCACGTCGTAAGCTGATGTACGAGACAACAGTAGGTGCAGGTCTACCGGTCATCGAAAACCTACAGAACCTTATCTCTGCAGGTGATGAACTTGAGAAGTTCAACGGCATTCTTTCAGGTTCACTGTCTTACATCTTCGGCAAGCTTGATGAAGGTATGACACTGAGCCAGGCAACCAATATTGCAAAAGATAACGGCTTCACTGAACCGGATCCTCGAGATGATCTATCTGGTATGGATGTGGCGCGTAAGTTGCTTATTCTTGCTCGTGAAGCAGGCATGGCGCTTGAACTTGAAGATGTTGAAGTAGACCAAGCTCTGCCACCGGGTTTTGATGATTCAGGTACGGTTGAAGAGTTCATGGCTCGCCTACCAGAAGCGGATGCTTACTTCAAAGAGCAGTCAGCTATCGCAGCAGAAGAAGGTAAAGTACTTCGTTATGTGGGTGAAATCGCTGAAGGTAAGTGTAAGGTTCGTATCGCTGCTGTTGATGGCGACGACCCAATGTTCAAGATTAAAGATGGCGAGAACGCATTAGCATTCTACAGCCGTTACTACCAACCAATCCCTCTAGTACTGCGTGGCTACGGCGCGGGTACTGAAGTAACAGCTGCTGGCGTATTCTCTGATGTGATGCGTACTCTTGGTTGGAAATTAGGAGTTTAAGAATGAGTTCAAGTGATATGGATGTTGTCGTTTATGCTCCTGCATCAATCGGTAATGTCAGTGTAGGGTTTGATGTGCTGGGGGCCGCTGTGTCTCCAGTGGATGGCACGCTGCTAGGTGACCGAGTTATGGTTAAAGCCGGTGATGAACCATTCTCACTTAAAACTGCAGGCAGCTTTGTTTCTAAGCTGCCAACTGAAGCAAAAGAAAACATCGTTTACGACTGCTGGGTGGTGTTCTCGAGAGAGCTTGATAAAAAAGGCGTTACGCTAAAGCCTTTAGAAATGACACTAGAAAAGAACATGCCTATCGGTTCAGGTTTGGGTTCTAGTGCATGTTCAATCGTCGCGGCACTGGATGCGCTAAACCGTTTTCACGGTCAGCCCCTGAATGAAACTGAACTGCTTGCTCTGATGGGTGAAATGGAAGGCAAGATTTCAGGTGGTATCCACTACGATAACGTTGCGCCATGTTACCTTGGTGGTGTGCAGCTCATGCTTGAAGAGCTAGGCATCATCAGCCAAGAAGTGCCGTGTTTTGACGACTGGTACTGGGTAATGGCTTATCCGGGTATTAAGGTTTCAACGGCTGAAGCGAGAGAGATCCTACCATCTCAATATCGTCGTCAGGATATTATTGCTCATGGTCGTCACTTAGCGGGCTTTATCCACGCGTGTCATTCAGGTCAACCTGAACTGGCGGCGAAGATGATCAAAGACGTGATCGCTGAACCATATCGTGAGAAACTGCTTCCAGGGTTTGCTGATGCTCGTAAATACGCGCTGTCAGCTGGGGCACTGGCTACTGGTATTTCTGGTAGTGGTCCAACTCTATTTAGCATTTGCAAAGAACAAGATGTCGCCGAGCGTGTTGCACGCTGGTTAGAACAAAATTACGTACAAAATGAAGAAGGATTCGTTCACGTTTGTCGCCTAGATAAGCAGGGTTCGATCGTTACAGGAAGTGAGTTATGAAACTGTACAACATCAAAGAAAATGATGAACAAGTCTCTTTTGGCCAAGCCGTTCGTCAAGGCTTAGGCCGTAATCAAGGTCTATTTTTCCCATCTGAACTGCCAAAGTTTGATGATATCGATGCGCTGCTAGCAGAGGACTTTGTCCCTCGTAGCTCAAAGATTCTGTCAGCATTGATTGGTGATGAATTACCAAAAGAACAGATCGACCAAATGGTGGATGCAGCGTTCCAATTCCCTGCACCAATCAACCAAGTAAAAGACGGCGTTTACGCGCTTGAGCTTTTCCACGGTCCAACACTGGCGTTTAAAGATTTCGGTGGCCGCTTTATGGCTCAATCTTTAGCAGCTGTTTCTGATGGTGGTCAAATCACTATCTTAACGGCAACATCAGGTGATACTGGTGCGGCGGTTGCGCATGCTTTCTACGGCATGGAAGACATCAATGTTGTGATTCTTTACCCGAAAGGCAAGATCAGCCCACTGCAAGAGAAGCTGTTCTGTACGCTTGGCAAGAACATCCACACTGTGGCGATTGATGGTGACTTTGATGCGTGTCAGGCTCTAGTTAAAGACTCATTTGATGACGCTGAACTGCGTAAAGAGATCGGTCTTAATTCGGCAAACTCGATCAACATCAGCCGTTTAATGGCTCAGATCTGTTACTACTTTGAGGCGGCTTCTCAGCTGACTAAAGAGCAACGTGAAAACCTCGTTATCTCTGTACCAAGTGGTAACTTTGGTAACCTAACGGCTGGTCTATTGGCTAAAGCGCTAGGTCTACCTGTTAAGCGTTTTATCGCAGCAACTAACGAAAATGACACTGTTCCTCGTTACCTAGAAACAGGTCAATGGGATCCAAAACCGACTGTTGCGACAACATCGAACGCGATGGACGTAAGCCAACCAAACAACTGGCCTCGTATCGAAGAGCTTTGCCAACTGAAAGGTTGGGGCTTAGATACACTAGGCAAAGGTAAAGTATCTGACGAGCAGAGCGCTGAGTCAGTTCGCGACCTAAAAGCACAAGGTTACCTATGTGAACCACATGGTGCGATTGCTTACCGTCTACTGGAAGAGCAACTGCAAGAGAACGAAACTGGCTTGTTCCTGTGTACAGCACACCCAGCGAAATTCAAAGAAGTAGTTGATGACATCCTAGGTTCTGATATCGAACTGCCTGGCCCGCTAGCAAAACACGCGGCGATGGAATTGTTGTCTGAAGATCTTGATAACGATTTTGAAGCGCTAAAAGCTGTGCTTCGTCGAGTTCAACCGTAACGTCCATTTGTTTTTCGAACAAATAAAAACGGCGCTCAATGAGCGCCGTTTTTGTATTCTAATTTAAGCTCTAAAAATTATAGAGACTCAGTGAACGTACGTGCGATAACGTCACGTTGCTGTTCAGTTGTTAGAGAGTTGAAACGTACAGCGTAACCCGATACACGGATAGTTAGCTGTGGGTAGTTCTCTGGGTGAGCAACTGCGTCTTCTAGCGTTTCACGCTTAAGAACGTTAACGTTTAGGTGTTGACCACCTTCGATGCGTGGTGCTGCTTCGATTGCAACTTCACGGCTTTCGTAGTCGCCTAGGTCTGCAGCTGAGATAACTTGGTCAGCTTCGAAACCTGCAGTAGCAACAACACAACGAGCTTCATTCTTTTCGTTGTCTAGTAGCCAGATTGAGTTTAGTAGGTCATCGTTTGCTGCTTTAGTAATTTGAATACCTTGGATCATAACTATCTCCTAGTCCACTGAATGTGGTTTGATTATGGTGTTAACTTTCGATTTTTATTGAGCTGGGTAATGTATACCTAATATTAGCAAGGTTAACATTGATTTAAGTCAAAAAACAACCAAAAACCATATTTTTACAAAGGTGATTATATTGAGGTAAATCAATAAAACCTTTGAAAACAAAGTAATTACAAAATATTTTAAAGTATAAAAAATATTTAACAGCCATATTTGTTGTAAGTTTACTACATTTGTTGTGTTTTTATTGAACTACAACCGATACGACCCTTTATTTATTAAGCATTCTGAAAGTGTAAAGTGATTTAATGACAAACAATAATTCATCCTCAAAACCGGAAACAAATATTAAGTTTATTGGCGCTCATGTGTCGGCTGCTGGTGGTGTTGATCAGGCGCCTATGCGTGCACGTGAAATAGGTGCCAATGCGTTTGCACTGTTTACCAAGAACCAGAGACAGTGGGCGGCAAAACCACTAGAAGCGAAAACCATTAGTGCCTTTAAAGCCAATTGCAAAATGTTGGGCTACGGTGCTGAGCACATTCTTCCTCATGACTCCTACCTGATTAACCTAGGAGCGCCAGAAGAAGAGAAGCTAGAGAAATCACGCGCGGCTTTTATTGATGAAATGGAGCGTTGTAATCAACTTGGACTAACGCTTTTGAATTTTCATCCTGGGAGTCATTTAAAGAAAATCTCAGAAAGCGAATGTTTGGCGAAGATCGCTGAATCGATCAACCTAGCTCATCAAGCGGTACCTGACGTAATCGCAGTGATCGAGAATACGTCTGGGCAGGGCACTAATCTGGGTTGGAAGTTTGAACATCTAGCCGAGATTATCGAGCAGGTAGAAGATAAGTCACGTGTGGGTGTGTGCTTAGACACCTGCCATACGTTTACTGCTGGCTATGACTTACGTACAAAAGAGGCGTGTGAGCATACTTTTGCTGAGTTCGACCGCATCGTGGGTATGCACTATCTAAGAGCAATGCACATCAATGATTCAAAAGCTGAGTTCGCGAGCCGAGTCGATCGGCACCATTCTTTAGGAAAAGGCGAAATTGGCTGGGATTGTTTTGAGTATATTGCCTCTGATTCTCGCTTTAATGGTATCCCTCTTATCTTGGAAACCATTGATTCGACGATCTGGAAAGAGGAAATTCAACAACTTAGAATGTTTCATCGCTCAGCAACGCTAGCGAGCGAACAAGCGTAATAATAGAGGGGGAAATTTATTTCCGTCTATTTCTAAAAATTGGCACCTTTCTTTCATAGTATTAAAGTGAATATGTAGTTCACGATGTCTTAGAGGAGGTGCCTTTATGTATTCAATCACCCAAACTTCAACTATTGCTGTCGCACGCCGTTTACCTACACCAAACCGTCACGTGCATAACCACGGCCACCATCGTACACAGCAGAAAAGTGGTTAATCGAGATAAGCACAACTTGAACTGATTATTATGATTCATCAACAAGTGAACCCTACACATCATGTTTATTGATAGCTGTATGAGGTATAACTAGAGCCTTATTTAGGACAGTTAGCCGATACAGCTATTTTTTTGTCTGGCGAAAGCCGCTAGAAACCTTGATGATTGGGAAGTAAAACGATGACCGCACCAAAGACTTGGGAATCCATTATTAATGATGAACGTGATAAAGAGTACTTTCAGAGTGTCCTCGCGTTTGTTGAACAGCAACGTAATAGTGGTAAAACCGTCTACCCGCCACAAGAACAGGTGTTCAGTGCCTTTGATATGACGCCTTTCGAATCCGTGCGAGTGGTTATCTTAGGGCAAGATCCTTATCACGGTGCTAACCAAGCTCACGGCTTAGCATTCTCAGTGCTTCCTGGTGTGAAAATCCCACCTTCTCTACGCAATATGTACAAAGAGCTTGCACAAGATATAGAGGGCTTTGAGATTCCTAGTCATGGTTATCTCGATTCTTGGGCATCGCAAGGGGTGTTGATGTTGAACACAGTCCTTACAGTCGAAGAGGCAAAAGCACACTCACATGCTAAGTGTGGCTGGGAAACCTTTACCGATGCCATTATTGCTGAGCTCAATCAGCGCTCTGAACCGATCATCTTTTTGTTGTGGGGCGCACACGCCCAGAAGAAAGGTCAAGCGATTGATGACGACAAGCATCATGTGTTGGTTGCACCTCACCCATCGCCATTATCGGCACGCCGTGGATTCTTCGGTTGTCAGCATTTCTCTACAACCAACAAGCTGCTTTCTTCTATGGATCAACAACCTATTGACTGGCGTTTACCAACAGAAGTGTAGGTTGGTGGTTTTCTGAGCAGGGTCAAATCATAAATCAGCATATTCGTATACACTTATAAATAGTAGATGTAATGGAGTGCAATACTATGATGATTGAAAGGATAAGACGAGAGCATGGCTATATGGCTCGTTTACTCGCGATACTCAACAGTAAGTTAGAGTTTCTGAAACAGGAGCGAGAAATAAACTATAGCCTGATCGCAGAGGTGGTTCATTACCTTATGAACCATTCAGACAAAGTGCATCACCCTAAAGAAGACGTCATTTATCGCTACTATCTTAAGCAATATGGCAGCGAGCAAGCGATTGAAGACTTGGAGTTAGAGCATCAATTGCTTTCTGAGAAAACGGCGGACTTTTTAGGTTTGGTCGATATGATCCTTCAAGATGCGGTGGTTCCTCAGCAAGTCTTTATTGAGCAGCTTGAAGCGTTTGTTAAGGCTCAGCGAAAGCACATGGAATATGAAGAGAAGCATGTGCTACCCATGATTGTTGAGGCGTTCACGGTGAAAGATTGGCAAGAAGTGGAGTCTCAATGGCTTCAACCGGAAGATGACCCTGTTTTTGGAGAGACCATCGCCGATCAATATCGCCAACTCGCGGCTCGGGTTCGACAAAATGAACAAGAGTGTGTTTAGCCCGTTGTAATGTTGAGGTGCACCTATTTTAGGTGTCCTCTATATTAGAGGGTTGGTTTCCAAATGGCGCTTTGAGCGGATTAACTACCTCAAAAAATAAAAAAGGCACCTATAATATAGGTGCCTTTTGCTATCTGATTTCTTATCGTGCTGATTAAAGTTTTATATCGTCAAGGCTAAAATCAAGACCTAGGTTCATCTCTCTCAGCTCTTTCTCAAGCTGCCTACGATCGTTGATGGCTTCGATTTCACGCCACTTACGCTTGAGTGGTTTCGAGCGTGATTTTTGAGTTACACGAGGCATTTCTAGTTCTGATACTTCATCGAATTGAAAGCTATCCATAAGCCATATCTCCTTCCGTGGGACTAGTTCTTACGAACCAATAAATATCATATTTAGGTTCACAATAACTTTGATTTGTTTCTCATTTGTTTCAAATCCATGAAGCTTTTGTTCTATTTTCTTATGCATGCTCACACATTGTGATAATTATTATGTATAAAAAACAGGCAAACAAACCTAAGTAAACGATTAAATTGGGGGTTATTGAATGTTAATTCATTGTGCGAATGGAATAGCGTTTTGACTACAATGCATTGAAGTGCACATGGTACCGTGCGGTATAGGGATCTCATTGGCCTAGAAAAAAACGAAGATCTTCACTATACCTTGTAAAACCTAGGCTGACGTCATTTTTATAGGATGGTGTTCTTGTTGGGGTAGTGCCGTGGCTGTTGTTGATATTATGTCCCGATAATGTGACTTTTATTGGGCTGCATTGTTGAAAGTTGTGTTAACAAAAGGTGTGTTATTAGTGAAATGTCATTTTAATATAAGTGTATTTGCATATTGATTTTTAGGCCGTCTCGCTGCATTATCCGCCCGTCAAAAAATACACTGATACGTAAAATGGATGCATGAAGCGACATTTACAGTCTCAATCGCCGCAAGAATATAACAAGAGTGCCGACACAACATTGACAGAGGCATAGGCGATTAAGAGGAAGGCTAGGAAGCATGATCGGTGCTTAAACTCAATTACGAGGTTCACGTGACAGACTTAATCAATTTGATGAACGATCTCCTTTGGGGATCTATCTTAGTTTACTTACTGGTTGGTGTGGGTATCTACTTCACTGTACGACTAGGCTTCATTCAATTCCGCCATTTCGGCCACATGTTCTCTGTTCTTAGAAACAGCCGTAAAGCAGACAGTGCTGGTATCTCTTCTTTCCAAGCTCTTTGTACTAGTCTCGCTGCTCGTGTAGGTACGGGTAACATGGCAGGTGTTGCTGTAGCACTAACCGCTGGTGGCCCTGGTGCTATCTTCTGGATGTGGCTAATCGCAATGCTAGGTATGGCAACATCGTTTGCAGAAAGCACACTGGCACAGCTATACAAAACGCGTGATAACGACGGTAACTACCGCGGCGGCCCTGCATACTACATGGAGAAAGGCCTAGGCATGCGTTGGATGGGGGTTCTATTCTCTATCTTCCTCATCATTGCATTTGGTCTTGTATTCAACGCGGTTCAAGCGAACGCGATTGCAAGCGCAATGAATACGGCATTCGACCTTGAGCGTAGCTACGTTGGTGTTGGTATCGTAATCATCTCTGCGTTCGTTATCTTCGGTGGTATCCGTAAGATTGCACGCACAGCAGAAATCATCGTTCCAATCATGGCATTGGCTTACCTAGCGATCGCTATGTACGTGATGTTCGCGAACATCGAGAAAGTGCCTGAAGTACTGGCTCTTATCTTCAAGAGTGCATTCGGTCTGCAAGAAGCAGCAGCGGGTGGCCTAGGTTACGCAATCGCACAAGCGATGATTAACGGCATCAAACGTGGTTTGTTCTCGAACGAAGCGGGTATGGGTTCTGCGCCAAACGCAGCAGCTTCTGCTACGCCTTACCCACCGCACCCAGCATCACAAGGTTACGTGCAAATGCTAGGCGTGTTCATGGATACCATTGTTATCTGTTCAGCAACAGTCGCAATCATCCTGATGTCTGGTGAGTACGTACCACACGGTGAAGTAACGGGTATCGAACTAACGCAACGTGCACTAACAGCACAAGTGGGCGAATGGGGCGGCATTTTTGTAGCGGTAGCGATTTTCTTCTTCGCTTTCACTTCAATCATTGCAAACTACTCGTACGCTGAAACGAACCTTATCTTCCTTGAGCACAACAACAAGAAGGGCCTAGTGCTGTTCCGTATCGTTGTTCTGGGTATGGTTATGTTCGGTTCTCTAGCGACGTTACCAACGGTATGGGCACTGGCTGACGTATCGATGGGCCTAATGGCGATTGTTAACTTGGTGGCGATTATCCTGCTATCAGGTATCGTGATTAAGTTAGCGAAAGACTACAACCGCCAACTAGACGCGGGTAAAGTACCAACATTCGATTCGAATGACTTCCCAGAGCTTAAGTCTCAGCTGGAAGACGGTATTTGGGACAACAACAAGAAGTAATCTTGTTGGAGCGATAAACGGCTCATCCTAAAGTGATTAGAAAGGCTAAGGTTTCGACCTTAGCCTTTTTGTTTGCCTGTCATTTGTCTCATTCTGTCTATCGAAGCTCATTCTCCCTATCGAAGTAATAGGAAGAGTCATAAAGACAAGTTGATGTTTTTTCTATACTCTAGCAGCATCCAGTTAGATAACCGATTAGGGTAAAGTTATGTTAGTTGTCGTTTCTCCAGCCAAAACACTTGATTACGAATCACCATTAGCGACGGAACGCTTTAGTCAGCCTGAGTTTGTTGAACACTCTGCTGAGCTGATTGAAGAGTGCCGCAAACTGACGCCAGTAGATATTTCTGCACTGATGAAAGTCAGCGATAAAATCGCAGGGTTGAACGTAGCGCGCTTTGAGCAGTGGAGCGAGACCTTTACCCAAGACAACGCACGCCAAGCAATCCTAGCCTTTAAAGGCGATGTATACACTGGCCTAGACGCTGAAACGCTATCGGATGAAGATTTTGACTACGCACAAGACCACCTGCGCATGCTTTCTGGGTTATATGGCTTGCTTAAGCCATTAGATTTGATGCAGCCATACCGCCTAGAGATGGGTACACGCTTAGCCAATGCTCGTGGTACTAACTTGTACCAGTTCTGGGGCAACATAATCACAGACAAGCTGAATGAAGCGTTGAATGCTCAAGGCGACAATGTGTTGATCAACTTGGCGTCTAACGAATACTTTAAAGCCGTGAAGCCGAAGAACTTGGATGGCCAAGTGATTACCCCTGTATTCAAAGACTGCAAGAACGGTCAGTACAAGGTGATCAGTTTCTACGCGAAGAAAGCGCGTGGCATGATGGCTCGCTACATCATCGAGAACAAGATCGACTCGGTTGAGGCGCTGACCCAGTTTGATACGGCGGGCTACTACTTCGTTGAAGAAGAGTCGAACGCGAAAGAGCTTGTCTTTAAGCGCGAAGAGCAAAACTAGTAGTCCTTGGCTAACGAGTAGCTCTCGGTTTTAGCCTGATAACAGACCAGATAGAGAAAAGCCCCATGCAGCGAACTGCATGGGGCTTTTTTATTGAATCGTTGAAGCTGGTAGATTACTTCTTCTTTGCTGCTTTCTTTTTCTTCGCGATTTTTTTCTTCTTCGCGATTTTTTGTTTCTCTACCGCTTTCTTATCTTCTTTCTTCGGCTTCTTCTTCTTAGTCACGGCCGCTTTCTTATGCGTAGGGCGCATGCCTTCAATAAAGCGTTCTTTGATTGGTTCGTCTGTGTAACGAGCCACACGCTCAATCATTAGTTGATCGTGCGCTTCAATGATAGAAACCGCGTTACCTTTTTTACCAGCACGAGCAGTACGGCCAATACGGTGTAGGTATACGTCAGCAGTACGTGGCATGTCGTAGTTGATTACGTGGCTTACGTCTGGAAGGTCGATACCACGAGCAGCAACGTCAGTCGCTAGTAGTACGTTTACAGAGCCGTCACGGAAACGAGCAATCGCGTTGTTACGACGATCTTGAGGCATTTCACCTTGGATCCACGCACATGGGATTTGCGCGCTTTCAAGTTGAGCTCGTAGATCACCTAGACGATCACGCGTCTTCAAGAATACGATGCTGCGCTCAGCTTGCTCTGTGATGACGTGCTTTAGGATGTTTAGCTTGTGCTCTGCCGTGTCTGCACGGTGATACCACTGAGTGATCTTCTTACGCTCACGAAGTGATGATTTCGCATCGATCTCCGCTGGGTTTTTAAGTAGATCTTCAGTGAAGCCTTCAATGCCTTTACCTTCTAGTGTTGCTGAGAACAGTAAAGTTTGTTTACGCCAGCGACACTCTGCAGACAGACGGTCAACAACAGGACCAAAGCCCATGTCTAGCATGCGGTCGGCTTCATCTAGAACCAGCCATTCAATCGCACGACAGTCAAAACGCTCGCCTTCAATGTATTCCATCAAACGGCCAGGTGTTGCTACTACGATATCTTGAGTTGTACTTAAGATATCTGCGTGCTCTTGGTACATAACACCGCCCGTGATCGTGAAGATATTTAGGCTGGTGTATTTAGCAAGCTCACGTGCTTGTTCGGTGATCTGCATTGCTAGCTCACGCGTTGGCGTCAGGATAAGCATACGTGCAGGGCCAGATTTCTTACGTGGGAAATCCAGTAGGTATTGCAGTGCTGGCAATACAAATGATGCTGTTTTACCAGTACCTGTTGGCGCAGAAGCCAAAACGTCTCTTCCATCTAACGCTTGTGGGATTGCTTCAGCTTGTATCTGTGTTGGACGTTCGTAGCCCATTTCGTCAATTGCTTTAAGCAGCTCTTGGTTTAGATCGAGTTCTGCAAAGGTTCTGATCACTGTTGTTTCTCCACAAGCAATAAATGTTTCTGCCTCAAAAAGCAGACGATAAAAAAGAGTAGTCGGACATTATAGAAGCATTAGTGATTAGGATCACATGGTATTTGCTACATCTTGAGATAAAAATCTTTAGTGAGCGCAATAAATGCTTCGCTATAACCACCTTGATGGTGAATTGTAAGCGATTCACGCTGCAAATCTTGCTCGCAAGCAGGATCTTTAGATAACTCGAATAAAATTCGGCTAGCTGGCTTTTTATCTGTTGTTTTTACATCAAGGCGTTTTGCTAGATACCAACCACATTGCTCGGCAAGCTTGATAAAACCTTCCCCCTCAGGCGTCGGTAGGATGAAACTGGCAGTCGCGGCGTCGGTTGTTATCTCGAAACAACGCTGGGCAAGCGCTAAATGATCCAAGCTGTCGGTGTGCCTGGCGGTGGCTCTTTGGCTTTGCTGCGCCTGTTCTCCAGAGTTGAAGTAGGGTGGGTTACAGATGATCGCATCAAACCTTTGTGGAAAGTCGGCTGTTAACACGCTGCCGTGATCAAGGGAGATACGATTTTGCCAAGGCGACTGCTCAATATTGACAGTGGCAGCATCAATAGCGTGTTGATCAATATCTATCGCAGAGATTGAAGCATCTTCAAAACGCTGCGCAGCCATCAAAGCCAGCAGACCTGTCCCGGTTCCAATATCGAGTACACATGATCTTTGTGGCAGGCTTACCCACGCGCCAAGTAATACGCCATCGGTACTGACTGGCATACCGCTTTTCCCGCCGTAAATTGAGAATTGCTTAAAATTGAAGCTTTTAGTTTGCACTGTTTTGTCTTTCATTAATGTTCTGAGTATCGAGATATTTTAAGTGATTAGCTCTAATGTTAACCGCTTGTATGAGTTAATGTTCTGCTTGAAAAAATATTGTTGTGCATTATGGTTAGTTTATAATTGTGGCTATTTTTCTATAGCTAGTGGAATCCACTGCTTTTTGTTCTAATATGCAAATTTATATGGTGTTTTTGTGTGGTGACTTGCAGCTAGTCAGTTGTTTCGTCATTATGCGCGACTATTTTATAGATTGATTGGCAGCTTTGAGCTGTAACATTCATGTAAGCACAACATAAATTCATAAATATAATTAAGGATTATCTGTGAAACAGAGTCTAAAACTAACAGATATAATGGCATTGGGCTTTATGCTTTTTGCGTTTTTCTTGGGTGCGGGTAACATCATCTTCCCACCTCTAGCTGGCCAATTAGCCGGTGATCACTTCCTTCCAGCGATGTCTGGTTTTCTGCTGACTGCCGTTGGTCTGCCCTTAATCACTATCGTCGCGGTCGCAGTGGCTGGTGGCTCTTGGGGTCACTTAACTAAAGATCTTCCTAAGAAAGCAGCAACCATCATGGCTGTACTGATCTTTATTATTATCGGTCCTGCATTTGCTGCACCGCGTACTGGCCTTGTTGCCTATGAGATGGCGGTGAAACCGTTCTTCATCGATGCCTCTCAAGCTCACCTAACTCTCTTTTCGATTGCATTTTTTGCAGTAGCGATGTTCTTCTCATGGTCGCAAGGTAAGCTTATTGACGTCATTGGTAAGGTGCTAACACCTGCACTGTTCGTTGGTTTGGTTGTGCTGGCGATTGCTGTATTCGTTAACCCTCAAGGCGATATTCTTGCGGCTCACGGTGAGTACATCACTCAACCACTAACCAAAGGTTTCCTTGAAGGCTACAACACCATGGATACTTTTGCTTCTTTGATGTTTGGTATGCTGATTGTTGATGCGATTCGTAGCAAGGGCATTACTGACCGTGCAGCGACGACTAAGTACCTAATTAGCGCGGGTTGTATTGCCGCAGCGGGTCTGGCGTTTGTTTACATCTCTCTATTTTTCCTAGGCGCAACAAGTGCAACAGTCGCAGCTGGTGCAGACAATGGCGGTGCTATTTTAAGCCTATACGTTCAATCGTTGTTTGGTCCTTCTGGTCAGCTAGTGCTTTCTGTGATCGTACTATTAGCATGTCTAACTACGGCGATTGGCCTTGTGTCAGCATGTTCTGATTACTTCAGCTCGCTAACGCCTCTGTCTTACAAGACTTGGGTAATCATCAATGGTGTAGCTTGTGCAACCGTTGCGAACGTTGGTCTTTCTCAACTGATTTCTCTGTCTGTTCCAGTACTGTTTGCACTGTACCCAGTCGCTATCGCGTTGGTTGCTCTGACATTCTTACGTAGCCGTTTCCCTAATCCAAAAGTGGCTTACCGCGTAGTAGTATTAGTGTCACTGCTGTTTGCTCTTATTGATGGCGCTAAAGTAGCGGGTGTAGACGTGTCTGCACTTAAGATGCTGCCACTGTTTGAGATCGGTATGGGTTGGTTGCTTCCAACGACTGCTGCAATCATCTGTATGTTCTTCGTTGGTAAATCAACAGAGCAAGAGATGGCTGAGGAGACTTTTTAATCTTCCGTTGAGATTAGATTGTCTTTCGAGATGAAATAGAAAAGGCCTCATTACTTCGCAGTAATGAGGCCTTTTTGTATTCTGTGGTCTTTTTATATCCAGCTAGTTACTTGGTTAGCTACTTAGCCGGGAGTACTTCTGTTTGGTTATAGCTTTTCGCTGTACTCAACCAGTACTTGCTCAACCCAGCTTGCGATACGGTCGTCGCTTAGCTCGTATTGTGAATCTTCATCAAGCGCCAAACCAACGAATTGAGATTTGTCTTCGGTTAACGCTTTAGACGCTTCGAACTCGTAGCTGTCATCGTTTGGCCAGAAGCCAACAAACTCTGCACCCGCGGTTTTCAGTTCATCATGCAATAGACCCATCGCATCTAGGAACCATTCGCCGTAGCCTTCTTGGTCACCCAAACCAAACAGAGCCACAACCTTGCCTTTCATAGGCGTGGTTGCGATGTCTTCCCACAGTTCATTCCAATCTTCTTGGATTTCACCGAAGTCCCAAGTCGAGATGCCCAGCAATAAAAGGTCGTAGTCCGCCATCAATGAAAGAGGGCTTTCTTTCACGTTATGGATATCAACTAGGTCTTCACCAATAATGCCGCGAATTTTCTCTGCTGCCATTTCTGTGTAGCAGGTGGTTGAGCCGTAAAATAATCCAATTTTCATAGCAAACGTTCGATTTTAATTTCAGATGGCGAATTCTAACCATAAATCGACTTCGATTGCAGCGATTATCCGCTCAAGTCGTAATTTTTATGGCATTCATATTTGCTCTGGCATACTCTCAAAACAGTTTCCAATATTGTGAGTAACACTATGCAGTCGCCTCAAGGGCAGAGCGCAGACCACGGTCTCGTTGAGCAGTTTTTAGATGCTATGTGGATGGAGCGAGGATTATCGGAGAATACGCTTGTCTCGTACCGTACCGATTTGTCCAAGTTATTAGCGTGGATGGAAAAGAACAATTACCGCCTCGACTTCATTAGCCTTTCAGGTTTACAGGATTATCAAGGCTGGTTAGCCGACGCCGATTTTAAGCAGACCTCTCGTGCCCGTATGTTGTCGGCGATTCGTCGCTTGTTCCAATATTTGCACCGCGAGAAAATCAGAGGCGATGATCCAAGTGCCTTGTTGATCAGCCCGAAGCTGCCGCAACGCTTGCCGAAAGATTTGAGCGAAGAGCAGGTTGATGCTTTGCTCGATGCGCCAGATCCGAACGATCCGATTGAGCTTCGCGATAAGGCGATGCTTGAGTTACTCTATGCAACCGGTTTGCGTGTGACAGAACTGGTTAGCTTGACGATGGAAAACATCAGCCTAAGACAGGGCGTGGTGCGTGTTATTGGTAAGGGTGGCAAAGAGCGCTTAGTACCAATGGGCGAAAATGCGGTGGATTGGATAGAGACTTTTATTGAACAAGGTCGTCCACATCTACTTGGCGAAAACAGTTCTGATGTGGTTTTTCCGAGTAAACGCGCCAAGCAAATGACCCGTCAGACGTTCTGGTATCGTATTAAGCACTACTCGGTCGTCGCTGGGATCGATACAGAGCTGTTGTCACCACACGTATTGAGACACGCTTTTGCGACGCATTTACTGAACTATGGCGCAGATCTCAGGGTCGTACAGATGTTACTTGGGCATAGTGACTTATCGACAACCCAAATTTATACTCACGTGGCGACTGAAAGGCTGAAGCAAATTCACGCGCAGCATCACCCACGTGCTTAAATCCATTTATTTTTAAGGTGAACTTAATGAGCGTATTACGCCGTCTTCCTCTACTAGCGCTTCCTCTTATGATTACTGCATGTAATGCATCAGAAGCGAAAGTAGAAACAACATCAACAGCCGTAGAAGCTGCTCCAGCTCAAGCTATTGATACAGCTGCGTTAACTAAGCGTTTTGAAAAAATCGGTATTAAGGTCGATAAGATTGTGCCTTCGGATATCGATGGTCTTTTAGAAGTTCAAACCAACAGCGGCATTATCTTTTCTTCTCCAGAGGGCGATCACTTTCTAGCCGGTACACTTTACTCTTTGGATGAAAACGGAAAGTTCAGTGATGTTTTGGCTGAGCGTCAAGCTCCGCTGAATGCTGAAAAAGTGGCAGCGATGTCGGATACGGTTATTGAATACAAAGCCGATAACGAAAAGTATGTTGTGACGGTATTTACTGACATTACGTGCGGCTACTGTGTTCGTCTGCACAGCCAAATGCAAGGCTACAACGATTTGGGTATCACCGTTCGTTACATGGCTTACCCACGCCAAGGTGCGACAGGGCAAGTTGCCGATCAAATGGCAGCAATCTGGGCGTCAGATGATCCAAAAACAGCGATGCATGACGCTAAAGTAAACCGTCAAATGCCAGCGTCTGGTAAAGACCTAGCAGAGCAAAAGCAGATCATTTCTAAACAGTACCAATTAGGTCGTGAGCTTGGCATCAATGGCACACCGGCTATCGTGCTAGCAAGTGGTGAGTTGGTGAGTGGTTACTTACCGCCAGCACAACTTCTTCAACGTTTAGAGCAATAATCTCGTTTTCTGTATTGCCAATTTATCCCCCATGTTTTTGATTTAAGGAGTGGCCTGATTGATATCGGGCCCATTTTTATATGATAGAGATCCAAAGCCGTCCTGAGGTCGACATTTCAGTCTTACCTGCTCACTTACCTGACTTGTTAAAGCGCATTTATGTGAGTCGTGGAATCGACAGTGCCGACCAACTAGAGACAGCAGCGAAAGGCTTGCACTCTTATCAAAAACTGGGCGGCATTGATGCTGCGGTTGAGCTGTTGTTCAAAGCTATTCAGCAGCAAAAACGCATCATCATTGTTGGTGACTTTGATGCCGATGGCGCGACCAGCTCGGCGCTGTCTGTTTTAGCGTTACGTATGCTCGGCAGCTCTAACGTCGACTATCTGGTACCAAACCGTTTTGAAGATGGTTATGGCTTGAGCCCTGAGGTTGTTGAACAGGCAATCGAGCTTGGTGCTGAAGTGATCATGACGGTCGACAACGGTGTATCTTCAATTGAAGGTGTTCGCTTTGCTAAAGAGAAAGGGCTAGAGGTTCTGGTTACCGATCATCACTTGCCGGGCAATGAACTGCCAATGGTCGATGCTATGGTTAACCCAAACCTTGAAAGTTGTGCTTTTCCTTCGAAAGCCCTAGCGGGGGTTGGTGTCGCTTTTTACCTGATGATGGCATTGTGTGTTCACATGCGTAAATTGGGTTGGTTTGCAGAGCGCGGCATGACAGAACCTAAGTTGATGGAACTGATTGACCTTGTGGCGCTGGGTACGGTTGCCGACGTGGTTCCACTCGATGAAAACAACCGAATTTTAGTTCATCAAGGTTTGCAACGTATTCGTGCGGGTAAAGCTCGTCCGGGCATTCAAGCCTTGATCGAAATTGCTAAGCGAGACGCTAAGCGTTTGGTGGCGTCTGACTTTGGCTTTGCTCTTGGTCCTCGTATCAATGCAGCTGGTCGATTAGACGACATGTCTTTTGGTGTTGAGCTGCTAATGAGTAACAACATCCATGCGGCTCGTCGAATGGCGAGTGAGTTAGATGGCTTGAACCAAACACGTAAAGAGATCGAAGAGGGTATGAAGCAAGAAGCGATGGCTTTTTGTGAGCGCCTTGAATTTGGTAAAGACGACCTACCTTCTGGCTTGGCACTATTCCAACGTGATTGGCACCAAGGTGTGATTGGTATTTTGGCTTCGCGTATCAAAGACAAATACCACCGCCCAGTGATTGCGTTTGCAGATGGCGGCGAAGGCAGTATCAAAGGTTCATGTCGTTCAATTCCGGGTCTGCACATGCGTGATGCATTGGACCGAATTGATACTCAAAACCCTGGCTTGATTCTTAAATTTGGTGGCCACGCAATGGCGGCTGGTTTAACCATCATGGAAAAGGACTTTGAACGCTTCAGCAAGCTGTTCAATGATGTGGTGAAGAATGAACTTGGAGAAACAGCACTGAAGGGCATTATCTTGTCTGATGGTGAGCTGTTACCAGAAGAGTTCTCGATGCACACCGCTGAAACGCTGCGTTCAGGTGGCCCGTGGGGACAAGCTTTCCCTGAGCCAATCTTCGATGGTGAGTTTAAAGTGCTGCACCAAAAGCTGGTGGGTGAAAAGCACCTTAAGCTGATGCTTGAGCCGCTCTACAAAGGCCACCCAACCAATGTGATGATTGACGGTATTGCCTTTAACGTCGACCTACGTCGCTGGCCTGATGCATCAGTAAAAACCGTTCATCTTGCATTTAAGCTCGATATCAACGAATTTCGCGGCAACCAATCGTTGCAGCTGATGATTGATCATATCGAAGCCAAATAGTGATTTTGGGCTCAATAATGCTCATCATATAGTGCCAAATTCAACAAGCTCTGTTCAAAAACAGGGCTTGTTTTCCTTCCTGCCCTTACAAAATTTACGTGTTTTTTATGCCTGTCAATTTTATATCCCATTAAGTTGTTGAATCTTGGTTCACCACTCTAAAAAATTCTGTATCTCCGTCACACTTTTGAGTACAATTCTTCGGTTAAATTCTACTCATAAATGATGAGCTAAAATGTTTGAAATCAATCCTATAAAAAACCGTCTGCAGGATGTGTCTGAGCGCACAAATATCCTGAGGGGGTATCTTTGACTATGACGCTAAGAAAGAGCGTCTAGAAGAAGTAAACGCAGAATTAGAACAACCGGATGTATGGAACGAACCTGAGCGTGCTCAAGCGCTAGGTAAAGAACGTTCTGCATTGGAAGCGGTAGTAGAAACGATCGACCAACTTGACCAAGGTGTTGAGGATGTTGATGGCCTATTAGAGCTTGCGGTTGAAGAAGAAGATCAAGAAACGTTCGATGAAATTGAACCAGAACTGGCCGAGCTTGAAGCTAAGCTAGAGAAGCTGGAATTCCGTCGTATGTTCTCTGGTGATCACGATGCATCAGATTGCTACATCGATTTACAGTCAGGTTCGGGCGGTACAGAAGCTCAAGACTGGACTTCAATGATGTTGCGCATGTACTTACGTTGGGCAGATTCGAAAGGCTTCAAGACTGAAGTTATCGAAGTGTCGGATGGTGATGTTGCTGGCCTTAAAGGCGCAACGGTACGTATTTCTGGTGAGTATGCTTACGGTTGGTTACGCACAGAGACTGGTGTTCACCGTCTAGTTCGTAAGTCACCATTTGATTCAAGTGGTCGTCGTCATACTTCATTTGCATCTGCGTTTATCTATCCTGAGATTGATGACAACATTACGATCGACATTAATCCTTCTGACCTACGTATTGACGTATACCGTGCCTCTGGCGCTGGTGGTCAGCACGTAAACACCACGGAATCAGCGGTACGTATTACTCACGTTCCGACTAACACTGTGGTTCAGTGTCAGAATGACCGTTCGCAGCATAAGAACAAAGATCAAGCGATGAAGCAGCTACGTGCTAAGCTTTTTGAACTTGAGATTCAAAAACAAAATGCTGAAAAACAAGCGAGCGAAGAGACGAAATCAGACATCGGTTGGGGCAGTCAAATCCGCTCTTACGTGCTGGATGATTCTCGTATCAAAGATTTACGCACCGGCATCGAAAACCGTAATACTCAAGCGGTTCTTGACGGTGACTTAGACAAGTTTATTGAAGCTAGCCTGAAATCAGGTCTGTAAGCTTTATCAACTATTAAGCTTTACCAATAATATTGGTAAAAATGCCTATATTTGCAAAAATATAGCGGTCCAAATTTTAAAAGCAGGGTACATCTCTAATGACTGATGCTGTTCAAAACGAAAACGCACAAGAAGCTTCTTCACCTGAAGAGAACAAACTAATCGCTGAGCGCCGCAGCAAGCTGGATCACATCCGCCAAAACTGCAAAGCTAACGGTCACCCAAATGACTTCCGTCGTGAGCACCTAGCTGGCGATCTTCAAGCGGAATTCGGTGAGAAGACTAAGGAAGAGCTAGAAGAGCTTAACCACATCGTTGCGATCGCTGGTCGTGTTATGGCGAAGCGTGGTCCATTCCTTGCGATTCAAGAAACTTCTGGTCGTATCCAAGCATACGCAGCGAAAGACGTTCAAAAAGTACTGAAAGAGAAGTACCAAGGCCTAGATATCGGTGACATCATCGGTGTTAAAGGTGCGCTTCACAAATCAGGTAAAGGCGACCTTTACGTGAACATGGAAGAGTTTGAATTGCTGACTAAAGCACTTCGTCCTCTACCAGAGAAGTTCCACGGTCTAACTGACCAAGAGATGCGTTACCGTCAGCGTTACGTTGACCTAATCGTGAACGAAGATTCTCGTAATGCATTCATCGTGCGTTCTAAGCTTGTATCTTCAATCCGTAACTTCATGAGCGCGAAAGGCTACCTAGAAGTTGAAACGCCAATGATGCACGTGATCCCGGGTGGCGCAACTGCACGTCCGTTCATCACTCATCACAATGCACTAGACATCGACATGTACCTACGTGTTGCACCAGAGCTTTACCTTAAGCGTCTAGTGGTGGGTGGTTTTGACCGTGTATTCGAGATCAACCGTAACTTCCGTAACGAAGGTCTATCTCCACGTCACAACCCAGAATTCACAATGATGGAATTCTACCAAGCGTACTCTGACTACAAAGACCTTATGGATCTGACAGAAGAGATGCTAAGCACGGCAGCAATGGACGTTCTTGGTTCTACTTCTATGCCTTACGGTGACGAAACGGTTGAGTTCGGTGGCACTTACGCTCGCATGAGCATGTTCGATGCAATCAAACACTACAACCCTGAGCACGCTGAGATTCAAGCGCTAACAGAAGCAGACCTACAAGACCGTGAAAAGATGGTTGCTATCGCAAAATCTGTACACGTAGACGTAGAAACGTTCTGGACATGTGGTCAGCTTCTAGAAGAGATCTTTGGTGAAACGGCTGAGCCTCAGCTAATTCAACCAACGTTCATCACTGGCTACCCAGCGGACATCTCTCCTCTAGCTCGTCGTAGCGATGACAACCCGTTCTTCACAGACCGTTTTGAGTTCTTCATCGGTGGCCGTGAAGTTGCGAATGGTTTCTCTGAGCTTAACGATGCACAAGACCAAGACGAGCGTTTCAAAGCGCAAGTTAACGCGAAAGACGCGGGTGATGACGAAGCGATGTACTACGATGCAGACTACATTACTGCACTAGAGCACGGCCTACCGCCAACAGCGGGTCAAGGTATCGGTATCGACCGTCTAGCAATGCTATTTACAAACACGCACACAATCCGTGACGTGATCTTGTTCCCGGCAATGCGTCCACAGGCGTAATTCTCGTTTATAGGGCGTAACAGCATATGTAATTAAAAAGCCACCTTCGGGTGGCTTTTTCTGTTTTGGGGCTTCAAAACCTAGTCTGTACCGCACTCTTGATTCGAAAAATCGTTATTTCTGACATAGTCTTACTATTGAGACATAAAATCTAAGATAGTCTCACTACTATACGTCTCTGCGCTGAATACGCTCTCGCGGCATTTTGTCGAACGATGAAGCAGTGACTCGTATTAGTCTGATTTAAATAAAAATAGAATAAGGAAGAAGGATGGGAACTCAATTTAAGATGGATTCCTTACCAGGTTCTCTTATCGTCGTTGGTGGTGCGTACGAACCCTGGTTATCAGTGTTAGAACAAGTGGGTTGGCAGTGTACCCAGTGTGCAGATTTACGAAAAGCCGATGCCTTGATTGCTGATATTGGCCCATGTATTGGTATTGTCGATCTTAGTCATGATGAGTTCAGTCTCAACGGTATTGCTAACCTTGTGAGCAATAACAAGCAGGTGAGATGGCTCGCCTTTATCCGTGAATCTCAATTAAGCTCTGATACGATCTGCCAGTTTATCGTCAACTTCTGTATCGACTTTTTCACGGCACCAATCCCAGATGCTCAATTGCTGAGTACCATTGGTCACCAACTGGGTATGCTTAAGCTTGAGCAGAAGGTATGGCCAAACTACGGCATCAATAACAACATGGGACTGCTAGGCGATTCTGTGGCCGTGAAGCGCTTGAGAGACCAAGTAAAGCGTATTGGGCCGACTGATGTCAGTATCTTGATTTATGGCGAGAGTGGGGCTGGTAAAGAGACGATTGCACGCTCGATTCATCAAAATTCGTCGCGAGCACAGAAACCATTTTTAACGGTTAACTGTCGTGCCTTGTCTGAAATGAGAATAGAGGCCGAGGTGTTTGGCATATCAGCACAGTCAGCGACTGCGCCTTGTATGTTGGAAGAAGCCGATGGCGGAACCATCTTGCTTAATGATGTTTTAGCGATGCCACGCAATCAACAACTGAACCTGTTGCGCTTTCTACAAGAAGGTAAGATTGAAACTGCGAATGGACCTAAATCTGTCGATGTGCGTATTCTGGCCGCGAACTCCTCTGATATCGAGAAGGCGTTGATCGAGGGCGACTTCAATGAAGAGCTTTATCACTATATCAATGTTCTGCGTATTCATGTTCCAAGCTTAAAAGAACGTGTGAGCGATATTTCAGTACTGGCGAATCATTTTCTGCGTGAGTACTCGAAAGAGTTTAATGCTCAAGCGAAGAGCTTCTCAGACGATGCTATCCGTTCGATGAATCGATACCATTGGCCTGGAAATGTGCGTGAGCTGATGAATCAGATTAAGCGTGTTGTGTTGATGTCTGATGCTGTGATCATTGAGGATCACCAACTGGATTTACCAAAACAGAATGATGAGCGCCGCAGTCTCAAAAGTATCCGTGAGCGTTCAGAGCGAGATGCGTTGCTGATTGTTCTGGAATCTTATGGTGGTCAAGTATCGTTGGCCGCTAAGGAGCTTGGAGTTTCGCGTGCAACCATGTACCGATTGCTGAACAAACATAGCCTGATTTCTGAAGGTGTTGTTTAGAGCTCTCTATTCATTGATTCTATCCCGTTAGTGTCAATCTAAGAGCCACGCATGATGCGTGGTTTTTTTATATCCATTGCTACAACTTCTCGTTGATCGTTGACTGCTGACAGATTGACAGATTGACAGATTTACAGGTTGATAGATTGAGCTATTAGAGGCTCGGTCTTTAAGAGAGATGTTCTGTGATTTTATATAATCATAGTGAATATGTTATATATAAAGTAATATGCAACTAATATTTTGGGTGAATCATTTGTTTTGAAATTGTTAATCAATTATCGGTTGAATAATATACTCACTTGGTTAGACTTTAACCGTGAAAGCAATGGTTTAACAAAGACTTATTTGCTTTTATTATCTCATTTCTTTTTGGATTTTTTAGTTAGTTTGGAGGCGCAAATGAAACATTTCGATTTTATACAGCATATTTGCGCGTCGTTTGATCCGTGTACTGACATGGTGACTGTTATGTCACAAACATCAGCCATGGCCGATCGAAACACCCAAGATAAACCTAACTAATAGATCCGTACCCTTATTTGGCTGCGGAAAAATAGCAGCTAAGTGAGAAGCCCTCATACTATTTAACACGCTATTTTTCCTCAGTTTATTTTACAACTGGAGAGTTATTATGCGTCACTCAGTATACTTAAAACTAGCAACAGTCCTTATCCGTGCAGACCTTCGTCGTGAAGTACGTGAATGGCAACGAAAAGTTCGTCGTAGTTCATACGATCTACCATGGAACAATACTCATTTATTGAGAGATATTGGCCTTGAAGCCGATGGTCGACCAATTGGTTTTTCTGAACCTGAAGTCGTTACGATTGAACGTCGAGTTCGTCACCTTCGTCGAGTCTTAAGCGCGCGAATACCGACGTAATCTTGTGGGGTGATAGCGCCTTTCACCCCTTAAGATAAATATCAGCGATAGTTGTGGCGTCGGAAGTGCAAGCTTTTGAACTAGAACTGGCCAAAAAAGAGAAGCACTTGCTTCTCTTTTTTGCTTTTTTAAGCCGTTATGTGTGCTTTTTTAAGTCGTTATCTAGTAAAGAAAAAGAGTTCTACTACGCTTTATAGAGCAAGGGAGGCTGGCTATGCAAAAGCATCAATTAGACATGTGGTTACATGGAGAGCACAAAGACTCGTATCAAACACCAAAGGTATACGTTATTGGCTGTTCCGATATCTCGGAATATCTATTAGCAGTGGAATATAAACACAAGCTAGAACCGGTAAAGCAAGACGGTGAGCCGCTTCACTTTGGATCCTTGGATCAAGTGAAAGAAGAGTTACTCCGGCTCGGCTTTGAAAAGGCTTACCTTCGCTTGCACAACGCGTATGATGAGTTTGGTAATGAACCTAGCCAGAGTTACTGCGATATTGAATTAGCGCTTAAACCTCATTAGAGGGAATTTACAGCGTACTTATAATCAGTATGTTCGACTTTTCGTTCTCGACAGTTATGCATAGTGTGCAGTCAGCAGTTTATGGGTGAACTGGGTTCTTAAGTAAAAACCACGAGGTTTGGTTTTTATGGGTTTACCGCTTGCACCGTAAGCTTCCGTTAACACACGACTGTTTGCGGCCTTAGGGCGTAAATGGAGTGCTTCACCGTGCCTTGCTGTTATCTGTTCAACATTGCCTAAAACAATCAACTCCATCAGCTCTTCCCAATCTCTTTTTAGAAGTTCATCTTCTTCTTGGCTTGGCGTCCATAATAAAGGTGAACCAACATGCCTTTCTGCCAACGGGATTTCTCTTTCTCCTTCAACTGGGATCCACAGCACTTTAGACAGTTTATTTCTAACGTGGCTAGTTTCCCATGTTATGCCTTGTACGCCCATCAGTGGCGCAACACAAACAAACGTTGTTTCGAGTGGCTTTCCAGAATAACCAATCGGAATGCTTTTAAGTTCGATGCCCAGCTTTGCAAAATCCTGTTCTGGCTTACTGCCAGCGGGTGCACCTAAATGCCATTCTAACAGCTGCCCAACCCAACCTTTATCACGCTTAAGGTCGCTTGGCATCACCATCTCGGCTTCATCGGAGAGCTCTTTGAAGGTCATCCCGGCGATGGCATACGCGCGCTCTAACAGCTCTTGTTGTGTTTGTGGTTCTGGTTTCATAATAAAAGGCATGATCAAAAAAATGATTTTATCAGAAGTTATCACCAAATGACGACTGGTTAAGAAATGATCTCCTTGCGAGAGAAGGGATCAAATTCAGGGTTACCCACAGGACATAAAGGTAATTAATTGAAATATTAATTTAGTGGATAAATAAACAGGGGTTTATGGTGGATAAAATGCTTGCCAAATGGGGTTCAAAATGAATCTTTCACTTAGTAGTGTGGATAAACATCGGAGTGGTTGATCTTTAACCATGTCAGGTTTCTGAAAGATCTTTTACATTTCTAATGTTTTTTAAAACTAGAATGTTATTTTAATTTACTGATTTATATAATAATAAAATTATTTTGACTGATTTGTTGTTTTTGGTGTTGATGAATCTATGGATTAAAAAAAACGATTGCGGGTAATTCTTCACATAGTTATTCACAGAAAAGGTGAATAAATGTGGTCTATGTCTCACTATTGTGTGGGTAACTAGAATTTGAGCAAAACTTATCCATATTCCTAGTTATTATTCATAAATATAGCGCTTATCACGTCACTAAGTTTGCTCCGATTGGGGATATGTGGAAAAATCAGAGTAATTAAAAATTTAGATAGAGGTTGGCCAGTGATAGATGGCGATGGTTACCGATTAAATGTTGGTATTGTAATCTGTAACAACCATGGTCAGGTCTTCTGGGCTAAACGATACGGGCAACATTCATGGCAATTCCCTCAAGGGGGAATAGATGAAGGTGAGACTCCGGAACAGGCAATGTACCGCGAGTTGTATGAAGAGGTTGGCCTTACTAAAAAGGATGTAAAGATCGTCGCGACAAGTCGTCATTGGTTACGCTACAAGCTACCCAAACGACTGGTTCGGTGGGATTCTAAACCTGTCTGTATTGGACAAAAACAGAAGTGGTTCCTTTTGCGCTTAGATTGCGATGAATCGCATATCAATATGCAGCGTGGAAGTACACCTGAGTTTGATGGTTGGCGTTGGGTGAGTTACTGGTACCCAGTTCGACAAGTTGTTTCTTTCAAGCGAGATGTTTACCGTCGAGCGATGAAAGAGTTCGCATCTTTAGCAATGCCGTTTAAAGAGCGAAAAATAAAAGGAAAGCGCAAATTGCGTAGAGGTTAAGCATGCTCAGTCAACTAAGGGAAATAGTTGAACACGTATCAAGAGTTGAAGATGTGTCGACGGCTCTTGATATTTTGGTTAAAGAGACATGCAGTGCGATGCAGACGGAATGTTGCACCGTGTATTTGGCAAATAATGATATGCAGCGCCTTGAGTTGATGGCAACTCAAGGCCTGATCTTCAAAGGCAATAGCATTCACATTGGTTTTGACGAAGGTCTGGTTGGCCTTGTTAAAAGAAGTGCTGAACCTATCAACCTTGCACAAGCGTCTGCTCACCCTGCTTATAAGTTTTTTCCAGAGCTTGGAGAAAACGTCTATCACTCTTTTCTCGGTACTCCGATTATCCACCGCAAGCAAGTGCTCGGTGTATTGGTCATTCAACAGAAGACCCCACGTTTATTTAGTGAGATGGAAGAATCCTTCCTTGTCACGCTCTCTGCACAACTTGCCGTTATTGTGGCGCACGCCCAAACTCAAGGCCATTGGCTGTTAGAGCAACAGAAGCTACCGGCTACTAAAGGTATTGCAGCTTCATCGGGCGTGGCGATTGGTGACTTATGGTGGGACAACACTCAGCCTGAACTCACCGATGTTTATCCTGCTTCGACGCTCAATATAGAGAGAGAGCATGAGTTGTTGGCGGTAGCGGTTGAAAACGCCCTCAATGACTTTAAGCGCATGCGAAAGCGCTTAGATAGCGAAATCAATAAAGATGCGTTGGCGATCTTTGACCTGTTTACTCACTTACTCAACGATCCTATGCTGCGTAAGGATCTAAAAAGCCAAATCCAGAAAGGCGATAAAGCCGATTGGGCACTAAGACAGGTTGTAGAGAGTTATTCTAATCGCTTTGCTCGTATGTCGGACGTGTATCTTCGTGAGAGAGCACAAGACATCCGAGAGCTCGGACAAAGGCTGCTCTATTTCCTCCACAACTCTGAACATGAACTTCGCACGTTAGATAAGCCGATTATCCTAGTGGTTCGTGAGTTAACCGCTTCGGTATTAGCGTCTATTCCCAAAGAAAAGCTCTTAGCGGTGATTTCCTTGGAAGGGGCGGCGAACTCGCACGCAGCGATTTTATCTCGAGCGCTTGGCATACCTTCCGTCATGGGGGTAAACCTCAACCTAGCTCAAGCTAATGGCAAGCGAGCGATTGTTGATGGGTATAGCGGTGAGATCTTTATTGAGCCGACTAAAAGCCTGCTCAAAGAGTATCGAGGGCTGATTCTAGAAGAGAGTGAGCTCTCCTCTATGGTCAATCGCGAGCTGTACCTACCGGCAAAAACGCAAGACAACAAGCAAGTCGAGATTCTGCTTAATGCGGGTTTAAGTGCAGACACTAACATCGCTATCAACCAAGGCGTTGATGGCGTAGGGCTGTATCGAACTGAAATTTCTTTCTTGTTGCAGCAAAGATTCCCGTCAGAGGATGAACAATTCAAGCAGTATCGTTCTGTACTGGCAAGCTACCCAGAGAAACAAGTGGTGATGCGTACACTCGATATCGGTGGTGATAAGGCCTTACCGTATTTTCCTATCGAAGAGGACAATCCATTCCTTGGTTGGCGTGGTATTCGGTTTACGCTCGATCATCCTGACATCTTTATTATTCAGTTACGTGCCATGCTACGTGCGAGCTGTGAAAGCCATAACTTGAGTATTTTGCTGCCGATGATCTCTGGTGCACAGGAGTTGGATGACGCGCTACAGTTGATTGAACAAGCGTATGATGAAGTGCATGAGCTTGATAACCGAGTGCGTATGCCTCGCGTTGGTATCATGATTGAAGTGCCATCCATGCTGTACATACTGCCGCTGATTGCGCATAAGGTCGACTTTGTTTCAGTCGGTACCAACGACTTAACCCAATATTTATTAGCGGTTGATCGGAACAATTCACGAGTATCCGATGTCTATGAATCAATGCACCCTGCGGTGATCATGGCATTAAAACAAATTCATGATACTTGTAAGCAATATCAATTACCTGTTTGTATTTGTGGCGAGTTAGCCGGTGACCCGATGGGCGCGCTGCTATTGATTGGATTGGGGTATGAGACGTTAAGTATGAATACCTCGAATGTCGCAAGAACCAAATATTTGATTCGTCAATCGAACTTGGCTGAATTACAGGATTTGGCAAATAAGGCACTTTCAAAACCGTATGGTAGTGACATCTATAGTATGATGCTGAACTATTTCGAAGAGCGTGAATTTACAGGCTTCATTCGAGCAGGTAAAAAATAGGATTTAACGTGTCATATGAACTGATAGGCTTGTTAGCGGGCCTTGGTGCTATTGTTGGTGTTTTAGCAGGCTTGCTAGGCATTGGTGGTGGTTTGCTGGTTGTTCCTGCCTTACTGTTTTTGCTTCCTAAAGCGGGGATCCCCCAAGAGTTTGCGATGCAAATGGCATTGGCTACTTCGCTATCAACCATCATCGTTACGTCGGGATCGTCTGCGATTAACCATCTAAAGTTGGGTAACGTAGAGATGTTTGTCGTTAAATGGTTGATGCCAGGTGTGGTGATAGGTGGCTTCCTCGGCTCTTTCGTGGCCGATGTAATTCCAGCTCAATACTTACCAAAAGTCTTTGGTGTGATTGTTTTGGTGTTGGCGTTGCAAATGCTATTGTCGATTCGCTCCAAGAGCCAAAAATCGATGCCGGGTTCAGCTAAAACCGTGTTGTGTGGCGGCGGGATTGGTTTGGTATCAAGCTTAGCGGGCATTGGCGGTGGGTCTTTATCGGTACCTTTCCTTAACCATCACGGTGTGGAAATGCGTAAAGCCGTCGGCTCATCTTCGGTATGCGGTTGTGTTATCGCGATTTCGGGAATGCTAGGTTTCATTTGGCATGGATCTTCTGTCGATGATCTTCCTGCGTATAGCTTGGGTTATGTTTATCTACCGGCTTTGATCGCGATATCTTGTACCTCAGTTTTGACCACTCGAGTGGGTGCGAAACTGGCCACTCAATTGCCAACCCCTGTGCTGAAGAAATTCTTTGCGGTATTTTTAATGTTTATAGCAGCCACAATGCTGCTGTAGTGTCTTTTCTGTTAGTCATTGAGCTAACCGTTAATCAATTTAGATAGAGAGCCAAGTATGTCTCAGGGTTTTATCGAATTCCCAAATATCGATCCTGTTCTTATTGAACTAGGACCAATCTCAGTTCGTTGGTACGGCCTAATGTACCTTGTCGGTTTTATGTTTGCTCTTTGGTTAGCAAATCGCCGAGCTGATCAACCGGGTAGTGGTTGGACTCGAGAGCAAGTATCAGACTTACTGTTTGCTGGCTTTCTAGGTGTGGTGTTGGGTGGTCGTATTGGCTACGTACTTTTCTACAACTTTGACCTTTTCCTAGCAGACCCACTGTACCTATTTAAGGTATGGACTGGCGGTATGTCTTTCCACGGTGGCTTGCTGGGTGTTATCACCGCAATGTTCTGGTATGCGAAAAAGAATGGTCGCACCTTCTTTGGCGTGGCAGACATGATTGCACCACTCGTCCCATTTGGTTTAGGTATGGGCCGTCTAGGTAACTTCATGAACAGCGAGCTTTGGGGCCGTGTGACTGATGTGCCATGGGCGATTGTGTTCCCTAACGGTGGTCCACTTCCTCGTCACCCATCTCAACTTTACGAGATGGCGCTTGAAGGTATCGTGCTGTTCTTCATCTTGAACTGGTTTATCAAAAAGCCGCGTCCTCTTGGTTCTGTATCAGGGTTATTCCTAGCTGGATATGGTACATTCCGCTTCTTAGTAGAATACGTACGTGAACCTGATGCTCACCTAGGTTTGTTCGGTGGATTTATCTCTATGGGACAAATTTTGTCACTGCCAATGGTTATCATCGGTGTGCTGATGATGGTGTGGGCATACAAGCGTGGTCACTACAAAGACGAATTACCACAACAAACGAAGTAAGGAATTGGTGTGAAACAGTATTTAGATCTCTGTCAGCGTATCGTTGATGACGGTACTTGGATTGAAAATGAACGCACGGGCAAGCGTTGCCTAACCGTGATCAATGCTGACCTTGAATATGATGTTGGTAATAACCAATTCCCACTGGTAACAACGCGTAAGAGTTTTTGGAAAGCCGCAGTTGCTGAGCTGCTTGGCTATATCCGTGGTTACGACAATGCTGAAGATTTTCGTAAGCTAGGGACTAAAACTTGGGATGCGAATTCTAACCTGAATGAAGCATGGCTGAATAACCCTTACCGCAAGGGTGAAGATGACATGGGCCGTGTTTATGGCGTTCAAGGACGTGCATGGGCAAAACCTGACGGCGGTCATATCGACCAACTGAAGAAGATTGTTGATGATCTAACTAACGGTATTGATGACCGCGGCGAGATCTTAAACTTCTACAACCCAGGTGAGTTCCACATGGGATGTTTGCGTCCGTGTATGTACAGCCATCACTTCTCACTACTTGGTGATACTCTGTACCTAAACAGCACTCAGCGCTCTTGCGATGTACCCCTAGGCCTGAACTTCAACATGGTTCAAGTGTATGTCTTCCTAGCTATCATGGCGCAAATCACGGGTAAGAAAGCTGGCGTGGCTTACCATAAGCTAGTAAATGCTCATATTTACGAAGATCAACTTGCACCTATGCGTGATATCCAGTTAAAGCGTGAGCCGTTAGCTGGCCCAACATTCCATATCAATCCTCAGATTAAGTCTCTAGAAGATTTGGAAACATGGGTAACGATGGATGACTTCTGGGTTGAAGGTTACGAATGCCACGAAGCGATTAAGTACCCATTCTCGGTTTAATCTCACTCGCTTTGTTTGATTGAAAGGCTGCCTCTGTGCAGCCTTTTTTGTATCTAAGTTACAGTGACGAGTAATCGAGATTCGAAGAGCAGAGAAATCATATGCTGTGTGATGCTTTATGTTACTCGTATACTCTCAACGCGCATTGGCTCTTTCTCTTCGATACTCGCTTACACGAATCCCGTATCTGCTCTTAAAAAGAAAAAGCCCGCAACCTAGGAGGTAGCGGGCTTTGCTATAAGCGATGTTTATTTTGCTATTAAGCGGTAAGAGCTAACACGCTACCAGGCAGTACAAGGAATACCGCAACAAGGTAACCAGCCACTACAGCTTTGTTCTTCACAGCCATGTCTGAAATCATGTCTGCCGCTTTAACTGGAAGTTCACGTAGGAACGGGATACCGAAGATGAATACCGTTGACATGATGTTGAACACCAAGTGTACTAGAGCAATTTGTAGTGCGAATACTGCGAACTCACCAGACACTGCTGTAGCTGCAAGTAGAGCCGTAATACATGTACCGATGTTTGCACCCAGAGTGAATGGGTAAACGTCACGTACTTTAAGAACACCTGAACCTACTAGTGGAACCATCAAGCTTGTTGTCGTAGAAGAAGACTGAACAAGGATAGTCACGATAGAGCCAGAAGCGATACCGTGGATTGGACCACGACCGATTGCGTTCTTTAGAATCTCACGAGCACGACCAACCATTAGGCTCTTCATCAGCTTACCCATTACAGTAATAGCTACGAAGATAGTTGCGATACCTAGAGCGATAAGCATGATGCCGCCAACAGTGTCGCCAAACGTTGATAGTGGTTCTTTAATCGCACTTACAACAGGCTTAGTGATTGGCTTGATGAAGTTAAGACCACCCATGCTCATATCACCTGTTGCTAGCATCGGTGATACTAACCAGTGAGAAATTTTCTCTAGAATTCCAAACGCCATCTCTAGTGGTAGGAAGATAGCAACGGCTAATAGGTTAAAGAAGTCGTGGATTGTCGCACTTGCGAATGCACGTTTGAACTCTTCTTTACAACGAACGTGACCAAGGCTAACTAGCGTATTGGTTACCGTAGTACCAATGTTAGCACCCATGATCATAGGAATTGCTAGCTCAACAGGTAAACCACCTGCCACAAGGCCAACGATAATTGAAGTAACTGTACTTGATGATTGAATAAGCGCTGTTGCTACTAAACCAATCATTAAGCCTGCAACTGGGTGTGAAGCAAATTCGAAAAGAACCTTTGCTTGCTCGCCTGTTGCCCATTTGAAGCCTGTACCAACCATTGAAACTGAAAGTAATAGTAGGTAAAGCATGAATGCCAAGTTAGCCCAGCGTAGCCAACGAGTAGTGCTCGAGATAGGCGCTGCTGCAGTAGTAGCTTGGTTCATAATGTTTTCTCCATTGGACCGTTTAAGTCTGTGTTTGGTCTGTTTGTTTAATCTGAGCGTGATGTTAGAGGGGAAATATTTCAGTAATATTACATTTTGGTTTAGGTGCGACTTTTTTGTGATGATTTACTCTTTAAATATTCCAATTGCTAATGTGGTTGTTTTAAGTTGTTGTTTTAAATTGTTTTTTAATGGAAATTCTATAGGTGATATAGATCTTAAAAGTTAGAAAAAAATTGAAAATAATCGATGAAATATTACATTATGAAATCAGACACTTCGAAAAAATAAGTGGTAAATCTATGTTTGGTTAGGTTTTTTCGAGTTTGTTGAGTGGCGGTGTCATATTTGATATAAAAGGGTATCTACTCTTTTATTACGGCACATCTATGTCGCATCTCAACTACAACCATCTGTATTACTTCTGGATGGTTTGCAAGCAAGGCTCTGTTACTAAAGCTGCAGAAGCCCTATTCCTAACACCACAAACGGTAACGGGGCAGATAAAAGCCTTAGAAGAACGCATGGATGGCAAGTTGACCAAGCGTAATGGCCGAAGTGTTGAGCCTACAGAGCTTGGGCAACTGGTCTTTAAATATGCCGATCGTATGTTTGGCCTGAGTTACGAGATGCTGGACATCGTGAATTACAGCCAGCACTCCAATATTCTGTTTGATGTTGGCGTCGCGGATGCGCTCTCTAAAAGACTCGTCAGTAAGATACTGATGTCGACCATCCCTCCAGATAACAGCATTCACTTGCGCTGTTTTGAATCGACCCATGAAATGCTACTTGAGCAACTCTCTCAACATAAGCTCGATATGATTTTGTCTGACTGTCCGGTGGACTCTAGTCAAAGCCCGGGCCTGTTCAGTAAAAAGCTGGGTGAGAGTGGAATGAGCTTTTTTAGTTCAGGTCAGGTTGAAGGGGTTAATTTCCCTGCTGTATTGGAGCAAAGAAAGCTTTTGATCCCTGGCAGCCGAACCTCAATGGGTCGTAAAGTGCTGCAATGGTTTGATAGACAAGGGCTTAAGCCAGATATTTTAGGTGAGTTTGATGATGCCGCATTGATGAAGGCTTTTGCTCGTTACCATCATGACGTAATATTTTTAGCACCGACGATTTATATGTCTGAAGTGGAAGACGACACATCACTGCAACTATTAGGCGGTATTGAAGAGTTAAAAGAGGAGTACTACGTCATATTTGCTGAGAGGATGATCCAACATCCAGCAGTAAAAAACGTATGTGACGCAGATTTTAGCAAATTGTTCGAGTGAGATAGTTTGTTAATGAATTGATATCGATTATCATAACTCCGCAATATGCCGGAAATACTGATAGCCCGTAGTTGGCGTAAAGGTTGTAGGGAGCCAAACTATGAACTTAAAAGAGATGGAGAAGAACTCAGCACAAGCTGTGATTCTACTCAAAGCCATGGCTAACGAGCGTCGCTTACAGATTTTGTGCCTATTACATGGCACTGAACTGTCGGTTGGGGAGTTGTGTGGCAAGTTGGAACTGAGTCAGTCTGCTTTATCTCAACATCTTGCTTGGTTGAGAAGAGATGGTTTGGTCGAAACTCGCAAAGAAGCTCAAACTGTGTATTACACATTGAGTAGTGAAGAAGTAAAAGCGATGATTAACCTACTGCATGGTATTTACTGCAAGTAGCTTATTGCTGGTGGGAGGGGGATTTCTTATCAGCGATAGAATGACACAAGGAAGTGTTAGCATTTCACATTGAACGTTAGTGTTTACCTATCTACCTACCTATCTATCTACCTATCTACGTACCAATTTGCTTCTCTATTTATTTTTCTGATTGTTTGTTTTATCTATCTGCTTAAATTGTTTATCGGTCAGAAAAACGGCTGTTAGCACGTAAAATAAAAGCGTTACTCAAAATTTAGATATAAAAAAACCGGCCTAGGCCGGTTTTTTTCGTTTTGCGTTGTAATCAAATTTCTATTAAAGAGCTTTGATTGCAGCAGCGAAACGAGACTTATGACGTGCAGCTTTATTCTTATGAATAAGGCCTTTAGTCGCCATACGGTCAAGAAGTGGTGTAACTTCTACAAGAGCAGCAGTTGCAGCTTCTTTATCACCAGCTGCGATAGCTGCGATAGTCTTTTTCATGTAAGTGCGCATCATAGAACGACGGCTAGCATTGTGCTGGCGACGTTTCTCAGCTTGGATAGCGCGCTTCTTAGCAGATTTACTGTTTGCCAAGGGTCTAACTCCCAAAAACTTAGTTCGGTGACAATTTAAGGGCGAGGACTATCCCTCATTAGCGCTTAATTGTCAAATGATTTGTGCAAAAACCAATCGTAGCCAAACAAACTTTGGTATGGAAAGGTCATCGCGGTTAAGATGGCGGGGATTCTAACAGCATTTTTAGACCAATGCTAATAAATATGCTTCTTAGGACAGGATAGTATTTATCCTCGCTTGAAAGTAATCAACCAGTGTCAGAGGTTTCTGTGAGTAAACGACTATTAAAGTCAGGCCTGATTGTCAGCGCAATGACTTTTGTTTCCCGTGTATTGGGGCTAGTACGTGATGTAGTAGTAGCAAATTTGATGGGGGCAGGAGCGAGTGCCGACGTATTTTTCTTCGCTAATAAAATTCCTAATTTCTTACGTCGACTTTTTGCAGAGGGTGCGTTTTCTCAAGCGTTTGTTCCTGTATTAACGGAATATCACGCCGCAGGTGATAAAGATAAGACACGAGATTTAATTGCTAAGGTGTCGGGGACGCTCGGGGTTTTAGTTTCTATTGTCACCGTCATCGGGGTATTGGGCTCTGGCGTGATCACCGCGATGTTTGGTGCGGGTTGGTTTATCGACTGGCTAAATGATGGCCCATCAGCACCCAAATTTGAGCTAGCGAGCTTTATGCTCAAGATTACCTTTCCTTATTTATGGTTTATCACCTTCGTCGCTTTATCTGGTGCCATTCTTAATACATTAGGTAAATTTGCGGTCTCTTCTTTTACTCCTGTGTTCTTGAACGTGATGATCATAGGCGCTGCATGGTTTATCTCACCTAATTTAGAACAACCAGAAATTGGTTTGGCTATTGGTGTGTTTCTTGGTGGCTTAGTCCAATTCCTTTTCCAAATGCCTTTCTTGATCAAAGCGGGTGTGTTGGTTAAGCCGAAGTGGGGATGGAGAGACCCGGGTGTGGTTAAGATCCGCACATTAATGATCCCTGCTCTGTTCGGTGTATCGGTCAGCCAAATCAACTTATTGTTTGATACCTTTATTGCCAGCTTCCTCGCAACAGGCTCTATCAGTTGGTTGTACTACTCAGACCGACTGCTTGAATTTCCTCTCGGTTTATTCGGTATCGCGATTGCGACTGTGATTCTTCCTGCTTTGTCTCGTAAACACGTAGATGCTCAAGGGGAAGGGTTCGCGCATACCATGGATTGGGGCGTGCGCATGGTGTTGCTGCTTGGTATTCCTGCGATGTTAGGTCTTATCGTTTTAGCTAAACCCATGTTGATGGTGCTATTTATGCGTGGTGAGTTCTCTCCACACGATGTACAGCAAGCATCGATGTCATTGGTAGCTTACGCATCAGGCTTGCTTAATTTCATGCTGATTAAAGTTTTAGCTCCGGGCTATTACTCTCGCCAAGATACCAAAACACCGGTTAAGTACGGCATTATCGCTATGGTGACCAATATGGTGTTTAACGCGATCTTTGCTTATTTTTATGGCTATGTGGGTTTGGCGATTGCGACGGCACTGTCTGCCTTTGTGAATATGGCCTTGTTATATCGAGGATTGCACCTTGCGGGTGTGTATCAATTAACTAAGACAACCTTGTTGTTCAGTGCCAAATTAATTATCTCAGGTGTGGTGATGGTAGCGGCTATTTTATGGCAGCTGGATAATATGCAACATTGGCTTGAATGGAGCTTTAGCCAGAGAGCGCTGACATTAACTGGCTTGATTGGACTTGGTGGCTTTGTTTATATTGTTTCGGTACTGATTTTAGGTATCCGAGTAAAACATTTAAAAGCAGCGACAGATTAATACTGATTAGTATATAATCCGTCGGTTTCACACAATAAATGATGCAAATAACAGGTTTTAGCTGATCATAATGGAACTGATCCGAGGTATACACAATATTAAAGCGCAGCATCATGGCTGTGTATTAACCATAGGTAACTTCGATGGTGTTCATTTAGGACATCAAGAGGTTTTGAGTCAGGTTTCTAAACAAGCTGCAGCATTAGGGCTACCTTCTGTTGTTATGACGTTTGAACCGCAGCCTATGGAGCTGTTTGCCCGAGATAGAGCGCCAGCACGTTTAACTCGTTTACGAGACAAATACGTGCAACTGAGTAAGCTAGATATCAGTCGCTTATTGTGTGTTAATTTTAATCAGTATTTTGCAAGTTTATCCGCGGAAGCATTCATTAAGGATCTTTTGGTTGATAAGCTTGGTGTGAAGTTCTTGGTGGTTGGTGACGATTTTTGCTTTGGTAAAGGTCGTACTGGTAATTTCGCTATGCTCAAAGAGGCGGGCGAGAAGTACGGTTTTGAGGTGGTCAGCACCCAAAGCTATTGCTTAAACCAATTACGAGTAAGCAGTACTGAGATACGAAATGCATTAGCGGTCGATGACTTGGCTGCAAGTGCTACCATGTTAGGACGTGATTACAGTATTAGTGGTCGAGTGTCCCATGGTCGAAAACTAGGGAGAACTATCGGTTTCCCTACCGCTAATATTCCATTAAAGCGTTGTGTTTCTCCTGTATCGGGAGTGTATGTTGTTGAAGCTTTGGATATCGACGGTGTTCCTGTCGGTGGCGTTGCTAATATTGGACAACGACCAACAGTTAATGGGGTAAGGCAGCAATTGGAAGTGCATTTTTTTGACTTTAAAGCCAATTTATATGGTAAACAGTTAGAAGTACGACTTTTGCACAAACTGCGCGACGAGATAAAATTTGAATCGTTCGACGCACTAAAGAATCAAATAGAATTGGATGCTGAAGCCGCAAGGGTGTGGCTGCTTCAGCTAAAGAATTAATCGGATGATTCCACCGATTAACATAATGTCTAACTTCGCCCAATATAACGGAATTAAGAATCGATGAGTGATTATAAAGATACCCTGAACTTACCAGAAACAGGGTTCCCAATGCGCGGCAATCTGGCAAATCGTGAGCCAGAAATGCTGAAGCGTTGGTACAAAGAAGATCTTTACGGCGAAATCCGTAAGGCAAAGAAAGGTAAAAAATCTTTCGTACTGCATGATGGCCCTCCATACGCGAACGGCGATATTCACATTGGCCACGCGCTGAATAAGATTCTTAAAGACATTATTATCAAATCTAAGACCCTTTCTGGTTTTGATGCACCGTACATCCCTGGTTGGGACTGTCACGGTCTTCCAATCGAGCTAATGGTTGAGAAGAAGAAAGGTAAGCCTGGTCAGAAGATTTCGGCGGCTGAATTCCGCGAAGAGTGTCGAAAGTACGCTGCGGGTCAAGTTGAAGGTCAGAAAGAGAGCTTCAAACGTCTTGGCATCATGGGCGAGTGGGACAAACCTTATCGCACTATGGATTTTGGCACAGAAGCGAACATCATTCGTTCTCTTGGCAAAATCGCAGACAAAGGTCACCTTCTTAAAGGTTTCAAACCCGTTCACTGGTGTACTGATTGTGGTTCTGCTCTGGCTGAAGCTGAAGTTGAATACAAAGATAAAGTTTCTCCATCTATCGATGTGAAATTTACAGCAGCTGACGAAGCGGCGCTTCTAGAGAAATTTACTCTAGCTGAAGGTCATGCGGGTCAAGGCGAAATTTCTATCGTTATCTGGACAACAACACCATGGACTCTGCCTGCTAACCGCGCAGTATGTCTACGTGATGATCTTGAATACGTGCTTATCCAAGTTGAAGCGAATGGCGACCAGCCTGCTCAACGTATCGTTGTTGCTTCTGAACTAGCAAAAGACGTAATGGATCGTGCAGGTATCGAGCACTTCCACAACCTTGGTTTTGCTACAGGTGCTGATCTTGAGCTTTCTCAGTTCAACCACCCGTTCTACGACTTTACTGTTCCTGCAGTTCTTGGCGATCACGTAACAACAGATTCAGGTACTGGTGTGGTTCACACTGCGCCTGGTCACGGTCAAGAAGATTTCGTGGTTGGTAAAAAGTACAACCTAGAAATCGCTAACCCAGTTGGTTCTAACGGCGTTTACCTGCCAGATACAGAGCTATTTGCTGGTCAGCACGTATTCAAAGCGAACGACTCTGTTTTAGAAGTTCTAAAAGAGAAAGGTGCACTTCTGCATCACCACGCTTACGAGCACAGCTACCCACACTGTTGGAGACACAAAACTCCAATCATCTTCCGCGCAACACCACAATGGTTCATCTCTATGGATCAAGCTGGCCTACGTGCTAAAGCACTAGAGTCAATCAAGAGTGTTGAGTGGTTGCCTGAATGGGGTCAAAGCCGTATCGAAGGCATGGTTGAAGGTCGTCCTGAGTGGTGTATCTCTCGTCAACGTACTTGGGGTGTGCCAATTGCTTTGTTTGTTCATAAAGAAACAGCAGAACTTCACCCAGAAAGCCCAGCGCTTATTGAAAAAGTTGCGAAGCTAGTTGAAGAGAAAGGCATTCAAGCTTGGTGGGATGTAGACGCTGCTGAACTTATGGGCGCAGAAGACGCTGATAAGTACGAAAAAGTAATGGATACGCTAGACGTATGGTTCGACTCAGGTGTTACGCACTTCTCTGTTGTTGATTCTCGTGAAGAGTACAACTTCCCGAACGAAGAGCGCACTCACAGTGCTGATCTTTACCTTGAAGGTTCAGACCAACACCGTGGCTGGTTCCAGTCTTCTCTAATTTCATCTATCGCGATGAAAGACGAAGCACCGTACAAGCAAGTACTAACGCACGGTTTCGTAGTGGATGGTAACGGCCGTAAGATGTCTAAATCTATCGGTAACGTTGTTGCTCCTAAAGACGTAACCAACAAGCTAGGTGCAGATATCCTGCGTCTATGGGTTGCTTCTACAGACTACACGGGTGAAGTTGCGGTTTCTGATGAAATCCTGAAGCGTTCAGCGGATGCTTACCGTCGTATTCGTAACACGGCTCGTTTCTTCCTAGCGAACTTGAACGGTTTCAACCCTGAAACTGACCTAGTTCCTGCTGAAGAGATGGTTGCACTTGATCGCTGGGCTGTTGGCCGTGCTCAAGCTGCACAAGAAGAGATTGTTAAAGCATACGGCGAGTACAACACTCACGGTGTGACTCAACGTCTAATGCAGTTCTGTTCTATCGAAATGGGTTCTTTCTACCTAGACGTAATCAAAGACCGTCAGTACACAGCGAAGCAGGGCAGCCATGCTCAACGTAGCTGTCAAACGGCGCTTTACTACATCGTAGAAGCTCTAGTTCGTTGGATGGCACCTATCATGTCGTTCACTGCAGATGAAATTTGGAACGAAATGCCAAGCTCTTTACCAACTGGAGAGCAGCGCGACACGTTCGTATTCACAGGTGAGTGGTTCGAAGGTCTATTTGGTCTTGCAGAAGGCGAAGAGCTAAGCAACGAATTCTGGACTGAAATCCAGTCTGTTCGTGGCGCAGTGAACAAGCTTCTTGAAGATGCTCGTAAAGAGAAAACGATCGGTGGTGCACTGCAAGCTGAAGTTACTCTATACGCTGACGATGCACTAGCGGCTAAAATCAACAAGCTAGAAGATGAGCTACGTTTCGTACTTATCACCTCTGCAGCTGTTGTTAAGCCACTGAGCGAGAAGTCTGATGCAGCGCAAGCGACAGACGTTGCTGGTCTATTCGTTGAAGTTGCGGCTACTGAAGCTGAGAAGTGTGACCGTTGCTGGCACCACACTCCAGATGTAGGCACTATCGAAGGTCACGAGAAAGTTTGTGGTCGTTGTGTGTCGAACATCGACGGTGAAGGCGAAGTGCGTAAGTTCGCATAACGACTCAGAGAAAGACTGAACTTTTTGTAAAAATCATAGCCCCAGTATCAACTGGGGTTATTTTTAGTTATAGGAAATGTGTTTAACCAAGTTGGTAATCAAGGTCACGTAAGGTGACTAACAATGAATACCAACTTCGTAAATACTAGGAATAGAAATGAGTGAAGTTTCGTTAAAACAATCTGGTGTACGTTGGTTATGGCTGGCTCTATTGGTCTTCTTGGCTGATATCGGCATTAAACTCTTTGTCATGGACAATATGGGTTATGGTTGGGCAAACCGTATTGAGGTGCTGCCATTCTTTAACTTTTTGTACGTGCATAACTACGGTGCAGCGTTTAGCTTCTTGAGTGATCAAAGTGGTTGGCAGCGTTGGTTATTTACGGGTATCGCATTTGCGGTAACAGGTATGCTGACGTACTGGATGAGCAAACTACCAGCAACAGAGAAGTGGAATAACATTGCTTATGCGATCATCATTGGTGGTGCAGTAGGTAATGTGTTTGACCGAGTCGTACACGGCTTTGTTGTCGATTACTTAGACTTCTACTGGGGCACTTACCACTGGCCTGCATTTAACTTAGCGGATATGGGAATATGTATCGGTGCTGCGATGATCATCTTAGATGGTTTCCGTAAGAAAGACGAAAGCAAATAGCTTGCTTCAAAGTCAGTCTATGACTCACAGAATAGAATAGCCCTAAGCGCTGTCGGTTGATTCCGACGGCGCTTTTTTTTATGCTTCAGTCAACAAGGAAGCAAAGCACAGCGCATCCTCAAATAATAAAGAAGTCTAAGGAAAGTAACGTGGCAGCAATTAAAAATGATTCAGCAGTAACTCTACATTTTACGATTAAAATGAAGGATGGTTCAGTTGCCGATAGTACGGAGAACATGGGCAAACCAGCGAAGTTCGTCATGGGTGATGGCAGCCTAAGTGAGAACTTTGAAGCGTGCTTACTTGGACTTGAAGCCGGCACTGAAAAGTCTATCGAACTGAAGGCGGAAGACGCGTTTGGTATGCCAAACCCAGATCATATTCACTATATGGATCGTGCTAAGTTTGTTGGCGACTCTGAAGTTGAAGTGGGCACTATCATGGCATTTTCAGGTCCTGACGGTATGGAAATTCCAGGTATTATTACTGAGATCGCAGGTGATTCAGTGACGGTTGATTTTAATCACCCACTCGCTGGTCAAGACGTTAGCTTTGACGTCAATATCTTAACGGTAGAATAACTCTCTTAACGTTAGAATAGCTGTCTTCACGCTAGAATAAGATAGCCTTACAGCTGTGATCTCACCCAGAGCTTCACTGTCTAGACGCTTCACTGTAGAATGCGAACCTCGCTGACGGCGAACTCTATAGAAGCAACCTTAGTACCGCGGTAAATGATGAGCAATGAAATGAAAATAATGTTAGCTAACCCTCGTGGCTTTTGTGCCGGTGTCGATCGTGCGATCAGCATCGTAGAGCGTGCACTCGAAATGTATCAGCCACCGATCTATGTTCGCCATGAAGTGGTACACAACCGCTTTGTTGTTGAGGGGCTCAAGCAGCGTGGTGCTATTTTTGTCGAAGAACTGAGTGAGGTGCCAGACGACAACATCGTGATCTTTTCGGCTCACGGTGTTTCTCAAGCGGTTCGTAAAGAAGCGAAAGAGCGTGAGTTAACGGTATTTGATGCGACGTGTCCTTTGGTGACTAAAGTTCATATGGAGGTTGCTCGTGCGAGCCGCAAACATATGGAAGTGGTACTGATTGGCCACGCAGGTCACCCTGAAGTGGAAGGCACTATGGGTCAGTACGCGAGCCAAACTGGTGGTATGTACTTGGTTGAAAGACCTGAGGACGTACAGAACCTCGTGGTGAATGATCCAAGTAACCTGCACTATGTTAGCCAAACTACGCTATCAGTAGATGAAACTGCAGATGTGATTGAAGAGCTACGTCGAGTGTTCCCTGAGATTCAAGGCCCACGTAAAGACGACATCTGTTACGCGACTCAAAACCGTCAAGACGCTGTGCGTGAGATGGCGAATGACGTTGATGTGGTGATAGTGGTTGGTTCTAAGAACTCATCGAATTCAACTCGTCTAAAAGAGCTAGCTGAGAAACTAGGCACACCAGGCTACCTAACTGACTGTCCTGAAGACATTCAAACCGAGTGGGTTGAAGGGAAAAAGAAAATCGGTGTAACAGCTGGTGCTTCTGCTCCTGAAGAGCTGGTAAACCAAATTCTAGATCGTATTCGTGAGCTAGGTGCGACTGACGTTGAAGAGATTCAAGGTCGTGAAGAGAACATGTTCTTTGAAGTACCAAAAGAGCTACAGATTAAGCAAGTCGACTAATCTCTATTGATTGGTGACAAGATCGATGCGTAACACTATCGATTTGCAAACACTATTGATTTGTAAACAGCAGGAAGCCAACGTTGATACGTTGGCTTTTTTGATCGTGCTTTGGAACAAGGCGTCTAATTCTAACGCGTTACTGGAGACCGAGTTGCTCTTTTAAAGTCTTTAAATAACGACGACTCACCGGGACTTCAAAGCCAGTCAGGGTAATGATCTCTGCTAATCCATTTTCTAGCAGTTTGATCTCTTGGATCGATTTTATGTTGATCAAATACTGTCGATGACAGCGGATCAAATCGGTCTTTTCTTCCAAGATCTTTAGTGTTAACTGTGAGGTTGCGGTTTGCGATGAGCTACGAACATGCACACCACTGATATCGGAATAGGCGCACTCTACCGTTTGGCTTGCCATGATCACAATGCGGTTATGACCAATACATGGGATTTGCTCTAAGTGACAGGGAGCAATCGCTGAGATGTTCTGTTCTGGTGCTTTCTGATTTTGTTTGATGACCTTATTCAGGCGACAAACGCTCTTGTTTAATCGACAAGGCTCGACTGGCTTAAGTAGGTAATCAAAAGCGTTATCTTCAAAGGCTTGAATCGCATATTGGTCGTAGGCGGTGACGAATACCACGTAGGGCATGGTATCTGGGTCAAGCATGCTTAACAGCTCAATCCCAGTAACCTGCGGCATTTGGATATCCAAATACACGACATCAGGCTTGAGTAGGTTGATCTGTTTCAGTCCTTCGATCGCGTTACTCGCTTGGCCTATGATTTCCACTTCTCCGGTTTCGGTCAGCAGCTCAATCAGCTCTTCGCGAGCAAAAAGCTCATCATCGATAACTAGTGCCTTTAACATCCTACAATCTTCATCTTGGTTCTATCCCTGCTTGGTTCACGCTTATCTTTTAAATGTCTGCTTCTAAATGTTTCAACTCGGAGCGATCCGTCTCCGAAAATACCATTATTTGAGTATAGGTATGATAAAGCTCATTCGAGTAAATTGCTGTGGTTGAGATTCTATTTTTAGTGCTGAATCTTGTCCAAAGAAATTAGTGAGTCGTTTATCAACAATTTCCATCCCTAATCCTACATGATCTTGAGATGGCTTCTGATAATTACCTGCATTGTCTTCAACGGTTAACTTGAACCCACCCTCGAAAGCCTCGCTAGAGATCTTTACTTTACCGCCTTCCAACATATTAGATATCCCATGTTTGATGGCGTTTTCTACCAGCGGTTGCAGGGTAAAGCTCGGCAATTGAGATTCATATAACTGCGGGTCGATATCCCATTCCACTTCTAGTCGATCGGTAAAGCGTGCTTTCTCTATGGTCAGGTAAGCGTTGACGTGTGCCAGTTCGTCTTTGAGCTTCACGGTGTTGATGTTCTGCTTTAGGTTGCTTCTAAAGAAGTGAGACAGGTGTTGAATCAACTCTCGAGCTTTATCTGGGTCACGACGTGTTACTGCGCTGATAGTATTAAGCGCATTGAACAAGAAGTGCGGGTTCACTTGAGCGTGCAGCAGTTTGATTTCTGCTTGTGTCAGTAGCGTTTGCTGCTGCTGGTAGTTGCTAAATAGGATCTGGCTCGATAATAGTTGAGCGATACCTTCACCCATCGACATATTGATAGTTGAGAATAGTTTCAGCTTTGGCTCATAGAGCTTGATGGTGCCGACCACTTCGTTACCCGCGCGCAATGGAATAATCAACGCAGAACCCAATTTACAATCCTGCGACAAGGAGCATTGGTATGGGTTCTCTTTGCCATCAAGGTAGATGATGTCGTTCTGTTCCATCGAAGTGAGCGTGCTTTGCGATGAAATCGGGGTGTTCGGAATATGGTGTTCATCACCAATACCAACGAACGCGAGGATTTTCTCTCGGTCGGTAATCGCTACCGCCCCTACGTTGGTCTCTTCATAAACGATACGTACGATTTTTTGTGCGTTATCGGAATTGAACCCACCATGCAAAATACCCACCGAACGTTCGGCAATGGTCAGTGCGCGGCGTGAGAAGGTAGCCGAGTACTTTTCGAAGATGGTTTTTCTGTCTTGGATGATGCTCATGAACAGTGCTGCACCGACCGAGTTAGCGATGATCATTGGCGCCGCAATATCGGAGACCAGAGCATAGGATTGTTCGAAGGGTTTGGCGACTGCGAGCAGAATCAACATTTGAATAATTTCTGCAAATAGGGTGACAGAGAACACTACCAGCGGATTAAACAGCTGACTGGCTTTGTTCTTTCTGACTAAGTACACATGCAGCAGGCCACCAATCAAGCCTTCTGCTGTCGTTGAGATAGCACAAGCTAAGTCCGTAAATCCACCCAATGAATAGCGATGAATCCCGCCAGTAAAGCCGACCGCAAAGCCAACTACAGGACCACCAAACAAACCGCCCATTACCGCGCCCATCGCTCGCGTGTTGGCGATGGCATCATTGATTTGCAGTCCGAAATAGGTGCCCATAATACAGAATAGGGAGAACAGAACGTAGCAGCTGATCTTATGGCCTAAGCGTGAAGAGATGCTCAACAAAGGGAGAATCAGTGGGGTTTTACTCAGCATGTAAGCAATCACTAAGTAGACGCAGGTTTGTTGCAGCAGAGAGAGAATGAGTTCCATATTTTCACCTATTGAGACGCTTGTTAAGTGTAAAGCTCATTGCTTGGTAACGGTAGCTTTGCTTGTGTTTTAGTAGCCTATATTCGCTTCCCAGAGTCGAAAGCACTAACGCCTACAAACAATAAAGCCCATCACAGTGGACGGGCTTTAGTCTTAGGTTCCACGAATCACTGAGTGATTACGGGAGCAAGCGAAGTTGTGTTTGGCTGTTCTTTTATCTCTTTCTATGAAGATTGGTCTCTTGTTCCCAAGAGCCTTAAAGAACTAGGCTGTTTTGGTGACGCCTTTTGCTTCTTTCTCTTCTTCATCAGCTAGGTCGATATCGCCTTTGCCTTTTGAAATTTTAATAACGTAAGCCGCAACACCTAGCGCACTCACCACACCAATGATGGTTGAGATTTGCATTGGTAGACCGAAGCCCAGTTGGCTGTTGTTCAGGATGAATGTGATACACACAGACGTCATGAAGATAGCTGGAACAGTTGTTACCCAGTGCAGTTTGTTGTGGCGAAGTAGGTAAGCTGAAGCTGTCCACAGCATCATTACGGCTGTTGATTGGTTAGCAAAACCGAAGTAGCGCCAGATGATACCGAAATCAACTTGAGTCAGGATGCCACCGATAACGAACAGTGGTAACGCCATTAGTAGACGGTTACGCAGTGTTTTCTGTTCCATGTTGAAGTATTCAGCAAGGATAAGACGGCTTGAACGGAACGCTGTGTCACCAGAAGTGATTGGTAGGATAACCACGCCAAGGAAAGCAAGGATACCGCCAAATACACCCAGTAGGCCAAATGAAGCGCTGTATACTACGTTACCTGGGCCGCCGTTTGCAATTGCGTCAGACAGAGACTCAACCGAACCGAAGAAAGACAGAGCAAGTGCACACCAGATTAGAGCGATGATGCCTTCACCAATCATTGCGCCGTAGAATACGAAGCGACCGTTCTTCTCGTTTTCCATACAACGCGCCATCAGAGGAGACTGAGTGGCGTGGAAGCCAGAGATAGCACCACATGCGATAGTGATGAAGAGAGCAGGCCAAAGTGGTAGGTCATTCGGGTTCATGTTGGTGAACATGTCGCTGATCTCAAAGCCCCCCATGATTTGGTGTTCGTCAGATAGACCAATCGCAGTGATTAGGCCAACAGACATAAAGATAAGCAGTGCACCGAACAGTGGGTAGAAGCGACCAATGATTTTATCGACAGGGACAATCGTTGCGATGATGTAGTAAGCAAAGATGATAACAACCATCGTAGTTGCAGACATCGCGAAATCAGTTTGGTCGTTCACTAGGTTAGTGATCATACCTGCTGGAGCAGATACGAATACCACACCAACAAGAAGCAGTAGAACAATGGCAAAGATGTTCATAAAGTGTTTTGCGCCATTGCCTAGGTAACGTCCAGTGATGGTTGGAACCGAAGCTCCGCCATTACGGATAGATAACATACCAGAGAAGTAGTCGTGTACTGCACCTGCGAAGATACAACCTAGAACGATCCAAAGCATTGCTGCTGGACCATAAAGGGCACCCATGATAGGGCCGAAGATTGGACCTACACCTGCGATGTTAAGCAGCTGAACTAGGTAAACCTTTGGTGTCGACATTGGAACGTAGTCCACGCCATCTTGCTTAGTGTGAGCAGGTGTTTGGCGTTTTTCATTGATACCGAAAATCTTCTCGATAAAGGTACCGTAAATAAAGTAGCCACCAATGAGTGCTGCGACACAGGTAAGAAACCACATCATAATTTGTTATCCCTGAATGTATTAATTAAGTCAGGGTGTATATTAAAGGAGTCGATGAGAAGAAACTTCCGCTACGAGAGTGAGTGGTCGAATAGCCAATTTAGCGGTGTTATAACTGATTTAGTGGTTTGTTCACTGTGCTGAGTGGCCGATATTTCTATCGAGAGGCCTATTAGCTCTATAGAGAGGTTGTTTGAGTTGGCTTAACGGCGACTATTGATTCTGAGTGGTCGGAATGAACCTAAAGTGGCGAACATTAGACAATAAGTGGACATCGATAGGCGTTCAGCGGAGAATCACCACAAAGGCAGCGCTTCGTCAGAAAGTGGTGAAGTAACAATATAAAGGATTGAAATGAAAAAAATAATCGTACTATTCGCCGTGGCATTTAGCCTTGCAGGATGCAGCGCCAATGTTCAAGATTTAGCAGCTGAAGGCAATTGGCAAGAGATTGGCTATCGTGATGGTATCAAAGGCCACACTCAGCGTTCGTATTCAGAGATGACTGAGCTTGGCGCAGTCGATCAAGCGAGTTACACAGAAGGTTATCACCTAGGTGTGACTGAATATTGTAATCCGAACCATGCTTATCAGATTGGTTTATCTGGTCAGGTGTATGAAGGCGTGTGTTCTGGTACGGAAGACGCTCAACGTTTCCGTATGGAATGGCAACGCGGCTGGGACGAGTTCTCAAACGACTATTAAGCCCAAGCAAGCTAGCCATAAAAAATTAAAACTAAAAAAAGACCAGTACCGCGTGTGTACTGGTCTTTTTGTCGGTAGCCGGAGTAACACTCAACAGCAGAGTCTAGGTTACTGGTTATTCTCTACAGCTTTTCTCAAGAAGCCATTTTGCTTATCAAGCTGAGCCTTGGCTAACTCTAAATCTAGCCCTGTTAGAATCATCAAAATAGATAACTTCACATCGTAATCAGTCGCTTTAAGTGTCGACACCGCCAGTGCTTTATCGCACTCCGTTGCTTGGATAACGATACGAGCGGCGCGGGCAACCAACTTTTCATTGGTCGCTTTTACGTCGACCATAAGGTTTTGGTAGCTCTTACCAATGCGAATCATGCTGGCAGTGGTCAGCATATTAAGCACCAGCTTTTGTGCTGTACCTGATTTGAGTCGTGTTGAACCAGTCAATGCTTCTGGGCCAACCACCGGGCTAATTGCGATTTGAGCGATTTCAGCAATTGGAGAGTCAGGGTTACAAGATAATGCAACCGTTACTGCGCCAAGCTGATTGGCATAGTTGAGTGCACCAATCACGTAAGGTGTGCGACCGCTCGCAGCAATACCTACCACGACATCATTTTCTGAAAACTGAATCGCTTTCAGATCTTCAATGCCGAGAGTTAGCGAGTCTTCTGCACCTTCTTTGGCTTTTAAAATCGCCTCTGGTCCGCCTGCAATTAAGCCGATAACCATTTTGTCCGAAACACCGAAAGTCGGTGGGCATTCTGAGGCGTCTAACACACCTAATCGACCACTGGTGCCTGCGCCCATATAAATCAGTCGACCACCGTTTTGAAAGACATGAGCAATTTTATCGACCGCTTTCGCGATCTGTGGCAGTTCCGCTTCAATCGCCAGCGGGACTTGCTTGTCTTGTTGGTTAATCTTTTCAACCACTTCGAGAGAGGTGAGCAGATCAATATCCATAGTGTCAGGGTTTCTCCCCTCCGAAACGAGGTGCGAGAGCGCTGATATGAGAGCGTCGTTACTCATAATGATCCTTAAATGGTGATTCTAAAATGATGGTTCTAAAGTTGTTTAGTCAGCACGATAGAGAACGCCTAGAGAGGCCGCTCTGCTTGCGCCAGTCACTTCTGGTAAATTGCTTGGCAGTTGATGAATATGACGTTGAGCAAGCCACGCAAAAGCCATCGCTTCCATGTAATCGGCGTCCACGCCTTTACTGGTGGTTGAGTCAACCTCCCAACTTGGAAGCAGTTCAGACAGCCTCTTCATCAACAATGGATTTCGTGTACCACCGCCACACACATACAGTGCAGGCTGGTCACCCAAGCGATAAGTCTCCACTTCATTGGCTATCGTCAATGCGGTGTATTCACAAAGCGTGCGCTGAACATCTTCTACTGCAAGATCTTTAAATTCTGTTAATTGTTGCTCTAGCCAAGGTAGGTTGAATAGTTCTCTACCAGTACTTTTCGGTGGCATTTGAGATAGATAAGACTCATTTAACAACTGTTCGAGTAAAGCTTGATTGAGTTGACCTTTTAGCGCAAATTGCGCATCACGGTCAAACTTCTCACCCGTGTGTTTATCAACCCAAGCGTCCATCAACATATTGCCCGGACCTGTATCATAACCAAGCGTTGGCTGATTAGGGCGCAGCACTGAAATATTCGAGATACCACCAATATTCAACACCACAACCGAGCTGTCTTGCGGTTGGAAAATCGTATGGTGGAAGGCGGGGACTAATGGCGCACCTTGTCCGCCTAATGCCATGTCTTTACGTCGAAAATCGGCAACCGTTTGAATCTGTGTTTTAGCGGCAACGATGTTGGCATCACCCAACTGCATGGTAAATGGAGATTCGCCGCTTGGCTGGTGGAATACCGTTTGACCATGATTACCAATCGCAGTCACAGAAGATGCAGGTGTACCTGACTTTTCGAGAAGTTGCAAAACCGCATCGCCAAACAGATGGCCAAGCAGGTGGTCGAGTTCTCCAATGGCAATTAAATCGGTTTTCTGACCAATACAAACTTCAAGCAGACGCACTTTGAGGTCGTCAGGCATTGGGAACTCATCATGAGCAAGCAATATTATACGTGTATCTTCAATCGACACTAAGGCCGTATCAACACCGTCCATACTCGTCCCTGACATCACACCGATATACAGTTCTTTATGATCCATTCCTAAGCTCTTGCACTGCATTCTTAAAGTCTTCCACAGATTGGTTTAAAAACATTGTAAAGCAAATTTAAAGAGAATAACCTCGGGAAGTTTATGAAATTAGGTTTAATAAGGGATAAATATGGGACCGTTGTGGGTTGATGTTGCAGGCTACGAACTGACTGCGGAAGACAAAGAAATTTTAGAGCACCCAACTGTTGGTGGTCTCATCTTATTTGCTCGAAACTATCACGATAGCAAACAGTTATCGGCGTTAAACAAAGAAATTCGCAAGGTAGCGAAACGTCCTATTTTGATTGGTGTCGATCAAGAAGGTGGCCGAGTTCAGCGCTTCCGCGATGGCTTTTCAATTATCCCAGCTGCTCAAGAATTCGCGACTAAGAATAATGGTGAGCAGTTAGCAGAACAGGCCGGTTGGCTGATGGCGGCAGAATTGATTGCCCATGATATCGACCTGAGCTTTGCGCCAGTATTAGATAAAGGCCACGACTGTAAAGCAATTGGTAGCCGAGCGTTTGGTGAAGATATTGATACCATTGTTCGTCATAGCAGCGCTTTCATCAAAGGCATGAAGTCGGTTGGCATGGCGACGACAGGCAAGCACTTCCCTGGACATGGTGGCGTGATTGCTGACTCACACTTAGAGACGCCATATGACCCTAGAGACGACATCTTCGAAACCGATATGGCAATCTTCAAGGCGCAAATTGAAGCTGGAATATTGGATGCCATGATGCCAGCTCACGTGGTTTTTTCTCACTATGATGATCAACCTGCGAGTGGTTCACAGTATTGGCTACAGAAAGTATTGAAGCAGCAGCTTGGTTTTAAAGGCTTGGTATTCTCTGACGATTTAACGATGGAAGGCGCTGCCATTATGGGCGGACCAGCCGACAGAGCGAAAGCGGCCTTGAATGCAGGTTGTGACATGGTGTTGATGTGTAATAAACGAGATGCACAAATTGAAGCTCTGGATCACTTAGCGATTCAAGAGGTGCCTTTAGCCAACTCATTGCTTAAAAAACACAGCTTTGATTTGTCGACACTTCACTCGGATGCTAGGTGGAAAGAGACCTCAGAGACGATTAAGCGAATGCTAGGCAGTGAGTGATAAATAAACACATTATAATTTTAGATAAGGCGATATGATAAATATCGCCTTTTTTGTATGTGTGATCCGTGGTTTAAACCTATTTATCTCTTAGAGTGAGTTAAATCTAATGTGTAAAATAAAATTTACACTTAATGTTTTTTATTGTTTACACTTGCAATCGTTTTTTTAGCTGTTATTGTGTTTTTAAAGATTGTTAACCCAAACGGAAATGTTGGGTGTAAAAATAAATATACAGGTTGAGTTATGCAGAAAAGTGAATTAAGCAATGTCAATATCATCGACGAACAGGTACTGATTACTCCTGAGGAGTTAAAAGCAAAACTGCCTTTGAGTGATAATGCTCGTCGTTTCATTCAAGAGTCTCGTCAAACTATCGCAAACATCATTCATAAGAAAGATCATCGCATGCTTGTTGTATGTGGCCCATGTTCTATCCATGACATTGAAGCTGCGAAAGAGTACGCGAAACGCCTTAAAGCCTTATCTGAGCAACTTAGCGATCAACTGTATATTGTTATGCGTGTTTACTTTGAGAAACCTCGTACCACTGTAGGTTGGAAAGGTTTGATCAATGACCCGCATCTAGACGGCACTTTCGATATTGAGCATGGTCTGCATGTGGGTCGTGAGCTACTTGTTGAACTCGCTGAGATGGAAATTCCATTGGCGACTGAAGCATTAGATCCAATCAGCCCGCAATACCTAGCAGATACCTTCAGCTGGGCGGCAATTGGCGCACGTACGACTGAATCTCAAACTCACCGTGAGATGGCAAGTGGTCTTTCAATGCCAATCGGTTTTAAAAACGGTACCGATGGCAACCTAGGCACTGCAATCAATGCAATGCAGGCGGCTTCTTCTAGCCACCGTTTCATGGGTATCAGCCGCGAAGGTCAAGTTGCACTACTAACAACGCAAGGTAACCCAAATGGTCACGTGATTTTACGTGGCGGTAAGCAGACGAACTACGATTCAGTATCGGTACACGAATGTGAGCAAGAGCTGGGTAAATCTGGCTTAGAGGCCGCGCTAATGGTCGACTGTAGCCACGCGAACTCTCGTAAAGATTTCCGTCGCCAACCTTTAGTTGCAGAAGATGTGATTCACCAAATTCGTGAAGGCAACAAGTCGATTATCGGCCTGATGATTGAAAGCCATATTAACGAAGGAAATCAATCTTCGGATATACCTCTCAATGAGATGAAATACGGCGTTTCTATTACCGACGCGTGTATCAATTGGGATTCAACTGAGGCACTATTGAAACATGCACATACGGAATTAGTCCCGTTCTTAGAGAACCGCTTGAAAGGTTAGTCAGAGTTTAAATTTAAGTGCCTCATCTAATGGGGCATTTTAAGATCTGTTGCTAGCGAACCTACGTGATTGTGGGATGATAGATTGGCACGGGCTTATAGATTAGTAAGGAATAAAATGGCCGTTGAACTGAACGAATTACGCGACCAAATCGATGCTGTCGATAAACAAATGTTGGATTTACTGGCTCAACGCCTTGCTCTAGTAGAGAAAGTAGGCGAAGTAAAAAGTGAACATGGTTTACCTATTTATGTACCAGAACGTGAAGCTGCGATGCTGGCATCTCGTCGTCAAGAAGCCGAGAAAATAGGGGTTCCACCACAGTTAATCGAAGATATTTTGCGTCGTACTATGCGTGAGTCTTATGCCAGTGAGAAAGATTCTGGCTTTAAGTGTCTTAACCCAGAGTTACGTTCAGTGGTGATCGTTGGTGGTAATGGTCAACTTGGTGGCTTGTTTGGTCGTATGTTCAAACTGTCTGGCTACGAAGTGAAAGTCCTTGGCAGCCAAGATTGGGATACAGCCGATGAAATCTTGGATAATGCAGGACTTGTGGTTGTGACTGTTCCAATTCACTTAACTGAAGGTGTGATTGCGAAGCTAGGTAATCTACCAAGTGATTGTATTCTATGTGATTTGACGTCAATTAAATCTAAACCGCTGCAAGCAATGATGAACATGCACCAAGGCCCAGTGGTTGGATTGCACCCAATGTTTGGTCCTGATGTTCCAAGCCTTGCTAAGCAGGTGATTGTTTACAGTGATGGTCGTGGTTCTGAAAGTTACCAATGGCTACTGAATCAATTTGGTATTTGGGGCGCGAGCCTTTGCCAGATGGATGCAGCTGAACACGATCACGGCATGACCTTGATTCAAGCACTTCGTCACTTCACCTCTTTTGCTTACGGCTTGCACCTGAGTAAAGAGAACCCGAACATTGATCAACTTCTGAAACTAAGCTCGCCAATCTACCGACTTGAGATTGCGATGGTTGGTCGTCTGTTTGCTCAAGACCCGAACTTGTACGGCGATATCATTCTTTCTTCGGATGAGAATATTGAGATGATTCGACGCTTCCATAGCTGTTTCGGAGAAGCGTTAGAAATTCTAGATGGCAAAGATAAGGCTAAGTTTGTTGAGAGCTTCAACCAAGTGAGTGATTGGTTTGGTGACTACTCACAACAATTTTTACAAGAGAGCCAAAGCCTGTTAAAACAAGCACATGACTCGATTCATCGCGGTTAATAGTGTGGTTTGAAAAATAAAAAAGAGCGACCATTTGGTCGCTCTTTTTGTTTGTGTTGAATGCCGATATTGCATCTGGCCTATAGTAGGCGAAATGCATTTGGATCATCATGGGCCAAACGAACAAACCTAGTTAGTCACGATAGGCTCTTTGTTATTCTCGTTCGAGACTCGGTTATCATCGCTGGATACTGTGTCGATAGTTGAACTGATGTAAGGCACGTTAGTTAGGTTGATCTGCAAGCGAACCACGTTATCAATCAGCTGAACGAGTGGGCCCCATTTCACTTTTTTCTCTTTCTCAAACACGTAATTGAAGTTTTCTGGTGTCCAATCCATCAAGTATTGAGGGTTCAATGAGCGACCAAGGAAGCGTACTTCATAATGCAGATGTGGCCCAGTTGAGTTACCTGAGTTACCACAGCTCGCAATCACATCACCTTTACTGACAAACTGACCGCTGCGAACTTTGAATTTTTGCAGATGCGCGTAAGAGCTCATGAAGCCAAATGAATGGCGCATGGTGATAAAGTTACCAAAGCCTTTCTTGCTTGGGCGTACGGTTTCAATCACACCATCTGCCGGTGCTAAGATATCTTCACCACGCTTACAAGTAAGGTCGATACCAGTATGGTTGTGGCGTTTGCCTGTAATTGGGTTAGTACGGTGACCGTATGAAGACGAGATGCGTTGATAAGCCATCGGACTATCATTAGGAATTAAGCGGAACATGGTAGCTCTTACCGCGGAATCGACGGCTGCAGCATCAATACGGTCTTCTAGTGAAACCTCATCGGTGTGTAACTCTTCATCAGCCAGGCCTAGAACGGATTCCACATCGAATACACGCTTACCCAGTAATTGAATCGTACCTTCTTTCTCAGTTAAGGCTTGAGATAGGTTGTGGTTGGTTTCAACTTGTTCCGCGTATAAGAACTCGGTCTGCTCTTTTTCAACAATCAGAGTTTCAATTAACTGTTGTGCATCACCGGCTTGTGCAGCTAGCTTGTTTTTACTCTCAAGGTGCATGTAGGTTGCACCACCAATCAACATCGGTACTGAGAGCAGGGTTGTCATGCATAAGAGTACGGCTTTTCGACCGAAGTAAAACGTCTGTTCCCCCTGACTAGAGGGAATAGTAATGGACACTTTTTTAGACATGGTTCTGTATTAACTAAATGCTTCTAATAGAAAAAGGGTAATGGAGATATTATTCCTTACCTAAGTCGGTAAGGTGTTCAATCTCTCTATAAAGCAGGTCATTGTCACCAACATTAAGCTCAACAAGGCGCTTAAGGTGGCTGATACTATCAATATCTAAATGCTCTATGCGTAAACGCATTGAGGTATTGATGGTAGAGACTATCGTTGCTTCTAACTGAATATTGATATCACTGTTTTCGAGTTTAAAGCTCACTTGAACAGGGACATCATGGCTAAGTTGTTTTGATTCATTGCATTGAATGAGTAAACCATGGAGTGATAAGTCTTGCACTGAGCCTGATACCTTTACTTGTCCTTGTGAGATCTCAGTCGGGACTTGATAAATAACTCGTGAAAATTGACGTCTTTCAACCATAAGTAATCTCTCTATATCGATGCATTACACGTAAGCCAGATATATCAAAGGCCGCTATTATCGCGGCCTTTGTTCAAAATACAAGCTTATTTACTTAGCTATACGCTTGTACTTGATACGGTGCGGCTCTGCCGCTTGTGCGCCTAGAGTCTGCTTAAGCCACTCAGTGTACTCAGTATAGTTACCTTCGTAGAAGTTAACTTGACCTTCATCACGGTAGTCTAAGATATGGGTCGCAATACGGTCAAGGAACCAACGGTCATGCGAGATAACCATTGCACAGCCCGGGAATTCAAGCAGTGCTTCTTCAAGAGCACGTAGCGTTTCAACGTCAAGGTCGTTGGTAGGCTCATCGAGTAGCAGTACGTTACCGCCCGCTTTTAGCAGTTTCGCTAAGTGAACACGGTTACGTTCACCACCAGAAAGCTCACCGATGATCTTCTGTTGGTCGTTGCCTTTAAAGTTGAAACGAGAACAGTAAGCACGCGCAGGGATTTCGAAGTTGTTGATCTTAATGATATCAGCGCCTTCAGAGATCTCTTGGAATACTGTCTTAGTGTCGTCCATGCTGTCACGGAACTGATCAACAGAAGCAAGCTTAACGGTTTCGCCTAGTTCAACTGTACCTGAATCTGGCTGTTCTGCACCGCTTAGCATCTTGAATAGTGTTGATTTACCTGCACCGTTGGCACCAACGATACCGACGATTGCGCCCTTAGGCATGCTGAACGATAGGTCGTCGATAAGAACGCGATCACCAAACGATTTAGTCAGGTTGTTCACTTCAAGAACTTTATCACCTAGACGCTCACCTGGCGGGATGAACAGTTCGTTAGTTTCGTTACGCTTCTGGTATTGGCCAGTTGTCAATTCTTCAAAACGAGCCATACGAGCTTTAGACTTAGCTTGACGGCCTTTAGGGTTTTGACGAACCCATTCAAGTTCTTTCTCGATTGTCTTTTGACGTGCGCTTTCGCCCGCTTTTTCTTGCTTAAGACGCTCGTCTTTTTGCTCTAGCCAAGACGTGTAGTTACCTTCCCATGGGATACCTTCACCACGGTCAAGTTCTAGAATCCAGCCAGCTGCGTTGTCTAGGAAGTAACGGTCGTGGGTAATCGCCACAACAGTACCACTGTAATCAACAAGGAAGTGCTCAAGCCATGCTACTGATTCTGCATCCAAGTGGTTGGTTGGTTCATCAAGAAGCAGCATGTCTGGCTTTTCAAGAAGTAGACGACAGATAGCAACACGACGACGCTCACCACCTGATAGGAATTCAATTTTCGCATCCCACTCAGGAAGACGAAGTGCATCAGCAGCACGCTCTAGAGCAGTCTCTAAGTTGTGACCGTCTTTTGCTTGAATCAGAGCTTCTAGTTCGCCTTGCTCTTTTGCCAGTGCATCGAAGTCTGCATCTGGTTCTGCGTAAGCTGCGTAAACCGCATCAATACGCTTAAGTGCGTCAGCAACGTCAGAAACCGCTTCTTCTACGATTTCACGAACAGTTTTTGATTCGTCTAGCACAGGCTCTTGTGGTAGATAACCTACTTTAAGGCCTTGTTGTGCACGTGCTTCACCATCAATATCAGTATCAATACCAGCCATGATACGTAGTAGGGTAGATTTACCTGAACCATTTAGACCCAAAACACCGATTTTAGCGCCAGGAAAAAAGCTAAGAGAAATGTCTTTAAGAATTTGACGCTTAGGTGGAACAGTTTTGCTCACCCGAGACATGGTATATACGTATTCAGCCATTGCCGATCGATCCTAATTATTGTTCAAAATTGTTAGCTATTTTATACCAATATCCTCAAAGATGTTACTCCTAGGGCAGAAAAGCCACTCTTGAACTAATCCTTACCTATTATTGTCACATTGGTCATTAAAACTATATTTAATGGGCTTCTGAGGCAAAGTGTTAAATATTAATAATATTTACACTCAAATCCTTTACATTTGATGTGATGTCGGGCGTAAATAGACTTCACGTATTCATACACGCACTAAGGAAAGAGCGAATGTTTTTCCGCATTGGTAATACGAAAATTGCTGTGGCTGCATCGGCAATTTTGTCTTCGGTTTCACTGGCTCCGGTCGCTATGGCTAGCAATGCATCCGAGCTTGAAATGCAGCGTGACGTTTATGACAAAGCGCAAGAGGTTTTAGACAGCCGTGATCTAAAAGCTTACTCCGCGCTGCGTAACAAAATTCAAACATACCCTTTAACACCTTACACCGATTATCGGGCCTTTCTGATTGGCTTAGGTGATCGCATACCTGCTGAGGTCGATGCTTTCATTGAAGAGAACAAGGCATTGCCTTTCTCCAATCGAATGCGCGCACCTTATTTGGACTCATTGGCTTCTCAAAAACAGTGGAAGACGATCCTTGAGTTTCAAACCAAAGAGCCTGTCGGTGAAAAATACCAATGTATTTATTATCGAGCGCATTACGAGCAAGGTAACCAAGAGCTTGCCTTTGAAGGAGCTAAACAACTTTGGTTGAGTGGTAGTGGTGTTGATGACGCTTGTGACCCTTTATTTAAAAGCTGGGATCAAGCTGGGCTAAGAACTGATGAGCTGATTCTGGATAGAATGCTGCTAGCGTTCGAGGGCCGTAACGGTAAGTTAATGAGCTATCTGATTAAGCAATTGGATCATGATGAGTCAATTGCTCAAGCGAAGCAGATGAAGGCGTTGTACAACAAGCCTGAAAATGTACTCGCGTTTGCTAAAAAACATCCAGCGAATGAATTCTACCAAGCTCAAACCGAGTTTGCTTTCGAGAAGCTAGCAAGGAAATCATCAAGCAGTGCTCAAAAGGTGTTTGATGATGTCATCAAGGCTCAGAAGTTTTCGAAAGAAAAATCTCAAGAGCTCGCTGATTACCTAACGTTTCGTCTGATCAACACCGACTCTGAAGAGTTAATGGTGTGGCGCGACAAAATGCTCGCGAGTTCATCAAAGCAAGTTCTGCTGGAACGACGTGCTCGCTTAGCAATTCAACATGCCGATTGGACGGGTTTGAAAGAGTGGATAGCGCGCTTGGATGATAAACATCAGGCTTCGCTTCGTTGGCAATATTGGCAGGGCAGAGCTGAAATCGCGACGGGCGATACTGACAAAGGCAATAAGCGACTGTCAGATATCTTGGGTCAGCGTAATTTCTACAGTGTGGCTGCGGCTAAGCAGTTAGGTAAGCCAGTTCAATATCCAACATCGACACTTAAATACAATGCTGAAACAGTGAAGCCATTCGACACCTCTTTGGTGCGTATTGGTGAACTGATTGACCGAGACAAAATTGCGGCAGCGAAAAGTGAATGGCGCTGGTTACTGACCAATGCAGATAAAGAGCAAAAAGAGATGCTTGCCGCTTACGCTGCGACACAGCGTTGGAATCACTTTACCGTAACAGCGAGTATCTCTGCGAAGATGTGGGATAACATTGCGCTGCGCTTCCCTGTTGCTCATAAGTGGTGGTTTAACTTCTACGCTGAAAAGCACGATCTCGATCCAATCACTTTGATGTCTTTAGCAAGACAAGAGAGTGCGATGGATTCAGAAGCTCGCTCTCCAGTTGGCGCGCGTGGCATTATGCAAATTATGCCCAAGACGGCGCAATACATAGCGAACAAACATAAGATTAAGTATCAGGGCAGCGATGATCTTTATGATGTCGGCAAAAACATTGAGATTGGCAGTCACTACTTAGATGGTTTACTCGCTCAATATGATGACAACCGTATCTTTGCGTTTGCGGCTTATAATGCTGGACCTAGCCGTGTGAAACAGTGGCGTTCACGCAGCGATGAAAAGCTCGATGCCTTTGCATTTATCGAAATGATCCCATTCAAAGAGACACGTGGCTACGTTCAGAATATCTTGATGTTTGAGACCTACTATCGAGATATCTTGGGTGAGAAAGGGACGTTTTTAGCGCCCCATGAGGCAAAAACGAAATACTAAGCTTTCGGCATTTGGCCCGAAACTGAGTAAGAATAAAGGCAGTGAGTGCTAACCATTTCCACTTACTGCCTTTTTACATTGGATCGCATCAAGTGTTTCGGTATAAAGTGTTAAACGCTTTCAATCGTTAAGCGACTCTTTAAAGTCAGAATTTAAAAGTAAGTGTAGAGATATGGCATCACAACCTGAATATGATAATTGGCAACAACTGATGGACTTGGTAAAGACGGCTGTCGAAAAAGATCAGCACGAGCTGTTGTTGACTATGATGATGACACCAGACGAGCGAGATGCTCTGGTTGCTCGAATTAATATCTTCTGTGAGCTGATGAAAGGCGATATGTCTCAACGACAGGTGAGTCAAATGCTGGGCGTAGGCGTAGCGACGATAACCAGAGGCTCAAATGAGCTAAAGGCCAAATCTGAGCAAGAGAAAGTCGTGATCGCCGACCTATTGCTAAAGTAATAATGGAATTAAGCTATCACGCGATAGTATGAATACGAATTCGATAAAAAACGCTAACTGGATGTTAGCGTTTTTTGTTTCTGAAGATTGTTCTTGGAATCTTTTGAAGTTTAAGGAAGCCTCAAATACTAAATAGGAAAGTGTTCAGGATTCACAAATGGGATCAGAGCCAATATTAAAGCTTGATGATAGACCGAACTGCGTGACAATTGGTTATGTGTCAGTAGGCCAATGGCACCACCTTTCTGTTTGATATTGTCGGTACCAAACACTTCATCCATCACATCCCCTAACTCGTTTGCATGCTCTAGTTTCTCAAGCACGGCTGGTGGCAGCATCAGACTTGCTGAACGAGACTCGCCACGTTGGCCATTCGTCTCGATCACCATCCAGGCAAAGGTGACGTTTGTTTCTATTCCCGCTTCTAGACCAACATAGAAGTCTGCATCAGGCTGAGCTTGAGTTGCGTTGTGAACTCGATTCACGGCACCTTGATAGGTTTCATCATTGCTCATCGGTTGATCGGCGACACCACTAGGGACGCTGATGCCTTGGAAATCAAATTCAGTATCAGGAAAAGCAGATAAGAACGCACTTTTAACGGCGTTGATTTTAGCTGGGTTCAGCGATGCGATGATTACAGATTTCATGTGTCGGATTCTTTTTGTTGTCGATTAGATTGAGTTGATGTTGTCGGTACCAGTCACTCAATTCTTCTAGTGGCATGGGTTTACCAAAGTAATAGCCTTGCAGCATATCGCACTGTGCATCCTGTAACCACTGGTGCATGCCTTGAGTTTCAATCCCTTCGGCGGTGACCTTTTTCCCTTGAGCATGACACAACCCGATAACCGGTTTTACGATGTTCTGGTTATTGGTCTCAATCAAGGTATCCAAAAACGCTTTATCCAATTTAATTTTCTGAGTTGGATACTGCACCAGTTGAGTGATAGAGGTGTAACCGGAACCAAAATCATCAATCGCAAGTCGATAGCCCATGCATGCCAGTTCGTTCAGCAATGGAAAACCTTCTGAATTTGAGTAAAAGGTTTCAGTGATTTCAAAATCGATTAGGCTTGGTGGAATTCGATTTAACTCCGCGTGTTCTTTAATGAAACCCGCAAGATGAGTGGTTTCAATGCCAGCAGAAGATAGGTTGATCGACAATTGAATTGAGTGATCAAATTGAGCCTGAAGTCGATGGAATGAAGCAAACGCATTCTGTATTACCCAGCGGTCAACATGTTCAAACAGCCCGGTTTGTTCGGCTATTGGAATGAACTCATCTGGTGGAACCAAACCAAGTTGCTTTGAATTCCAACGTAATAACACCTCAACGCCAATAACATCAGTCCCGGTAGAATCCATGTAGGGCATGTAAACGAGCCTGAATTCATCATCAAAATTCTTACCTCTGAGCGCACGTTCAATATCTGCTTGGCGCTGAATGGCTTTGTCTAAATCCCGTGAATAGTCAGCAAATTGGTTTTTACCGGCACGCTTGGCTTGGTACATCGCGGTATCCGCGTTGGACAGAAGCTTCTCGATTGAGTTGCCATCATTAGGGTAGGTCGCAATACCAATACTGACCGTGATCGGAAAGCTGCCTGATTCGGTGACAAAGCCTTTTTGCAGTGGAGTGAGCAAATCGTTCGAGAATCGATGCGCGACATTTCCTCGGTGACTAGGAGCGTTAATGTAGACAACGAACTCGTCTCCAGAAAGTCGGGCTGGCATACAATGAGCGTCGAATTCCTCTTTATAATGACGACAAATATCTGAAATACGCTGAGCAAAAGAGACCAGAATCGAGTCGCCGATTTGATGTCCGTATTTGTCGTTCACAAACTTGAAGTTGTCCAAGTCAAAATAGAGAACCCAGGTTTCGGTATTCGAACTCGGTTTTGGCAACGATTGCTGAACGAAGGTTTGAAACTGATGCCTATTGGCTATTTGAGTTAACTGATCATTTTCGGCCAAGAGCTTGGTTTGCTGGTAGGTGTTGTCTAGCTCTTGATACATGTCATAAAAACGCTGTGATAGGCGGCCAAGCTCGTCACGAGTGCCTAAGCGTTCAATGTTCTTACGTTGTTTTTTTTCGACTTGCTGTAGCTGTCGATCGAGCCGTGTTATTGGAGTAATCACAGTGCGAGACAGAAGCATGAGTAGCAGAGCGACAGTTACAAACGCAGACAGTGCAAACGACAAACTCAGCTTGTTCCAAATTGAATCGAGCTTGTTTTCCAACAGGAATTGCGCCGGATCGACCGTGGCGTACAGTTCTGGTGCAAGCTTGACTGAGTGAGTAACATCATTTTCCAAAGAAACCGCTATGGATGTGAAGAACAAGCTGGTTTGGTAGTCGAACTCTATCTGTTTTCTCAGCGCATTAAATTTGTCGAGAGAGACAGAGACAACAACAAAGAACACATCGTCGGGTTGATTGTTAACGGTTGGGAAAATCGCTTTTCTATCTACCTTGTCATAGTGAACCAACATCCCTTCGCCTTGGGAGTTTTGAATATAGTTGGTACTCGATGTTGCTAAGGTGTCTTGATAGTGCAGGTCAACATACTCCAATATCTTACTGTCAATCTGAGTGCGTGAGTCATTGCTATTATCCGCGTAATAACGCAGTTTTCGATCACCATTAAGAAGCGCTAAACCTGTATAGCTTTCATCGTCATCTTGCAGGAAATGAATGGCTTCTCGAAGATTACTGACCAGTTCAAGATCGCGAGATAGATTTTGATCAGTGAGAAAATAACGCTTCACCATATCACTCTGGGTCAAGGTGTAAGAGTAGCTATTGAGGAACGAACGAGATTGGCGAAAGTATCCGGCTAGTTTTTCCATGTTCAGTTGAAGTGCGTTGTCTTCGCGTTTGATGAAACTGCTTTTTTGCGTCGAATAAATAATATAGCTAGAAGCCGCGGTACTGATCAGTATCACAGGGGCTATTAGTAGTAAGATTTTAGTACTTAGCTTCATAGTTAATGACAACACTATTTATAAATTAAGCGCATAAGTTTATGTTACTTAATGCTTACTCGCTATTAATTATACGTAGTTCGATGATTTCCTGTGAAGGGGGTAAGGTTTTGTCTTTATTGATAAAAAAAGCCACTAATGAGTTTTTGTTAGAAAGGCTCAAGTAGTGGAGAGAGTAAGCGTGCCGAATGTGCGAAACAAGTGAATTGTGTTTCAGGCATGCTAGGGTGAGTTTTCTTAGCGAGAATAGTACTCGACTAGAGGGTGATTTAAGTATTTGGCCTGCTGTAGGCCAAATACTTATGTTAGCTAAAAGCTGATACTCACTTTCAGCTATGACAACTTAACTTGAGTCGCTTTGATGTTCTCACTTGGGTAGCAACCCAACACCTTAAGGTGGCGAGTAATGGCTGTTAGTTCCGTTATCGCTTGTTGCATGTTATCTGAATCCAGATGCGCCTCTAAATCGACATAGAACATCTCTTCCCAAGGGTTACCCATGATAGGACGAGATTCTAGCTTAGTCATGTTGATGCCTAAGCGTTGCAGGATCAGTAGTGTTTCTACCAAAGAACCCGCCTCTTGAGATGTCGACATGATGAGCGTTGTTTTCGCTGGTATTTGAGTCGATACTTCAACAGGCTTACGCGCCACAACGATGAAACGAGTGTGGTTCTCTGTTTGGTTTGCAATATTGCTCTGGATTGGCTGTAGTCCATAAAGCTTACCGCTCGATGCATTACCAATAGCAGCTACGTCATTACCACCCAATTCTTTAACTTTTTTCATTGCATCAGCGGTGCTTGCGCAAGACTCAAGGTTGACACCCTTAAGGCGGCTCAAGAACTCACTGCATTGTTGATGAGGTTGTGGGTGCGAGTAGAGTGTTTTGATGTCTTCTAAACGGATATCACTTTTAGCAACAAGGCAGTGCTCAATCGGTTGAGAAAGTTCGCCAACAATGTATAGAGTCGTATGCTGTAACAGGTCGTAGACCTCGTTAATTGACCCTGAACTGGTGTTCTCAATCGGCAGGACACCGTAGTCGGCATGGCCAGACTCTACTGTTGATGCGACTTCTTTGAAGTGATTACAGTTCAGCTCAATCAATTCCATATTCTTGCGGCTGAAGTATTCGCGGCTCGCAAGGTGAGAATACGATCCCTTAGAACCTAAGAATGCAACGCGAGCCAATGGTTTACGGCTTTGCGGGTTCGCTAGGTTTTGTAAGTATGACTGTTGTAGTAAAACGGAATCTTCGATGATGGTGTGAAACAGCTTGGTAATGTACTGCGCATCAAGTTCGTATTTATCTTTGCCGTTGTTGATCAGCTTAACTAATAGTTGTTGTTCTCGTACTGCATCACGAACTGGTTTTGATGTCTCTACTTTGCTTTTAGCGACTTCGATACTTAGCTTGCGACGCTCTGAAAGTAACTTCAGGAGTTCGTCGTCTAAATCATTAAGACGAAGGCGGATATCATCCAGTGAAATTGAGCGGTCAGTCATAAATGTGTCCTTATAAAAAAGCCTCCCTAGTGTGGGAGGCTTCTTGTTCGTTTTTGACTTGTTTTTCTAAAACGACTTAGCCTCCGATTTACGGAAGAAAAAAGAAGTCAAAAATAAACAAAGATTGAGTGTGCATAAAAAGTGATTGTTTTATGAATGTTTAAACACAATAAGCAAGCGAGCTACGAGCGTCAAGCAAAAAAATAGCGCCCTGAGGCGCTATTTTTTAATCTGTTCTCTTTCCTTATTCTACTTCAGCTTCTAGCTCTTCGATTTCAGGCTTTTCAGCGCGGCGCGCTTCTGGTTTATGGCGTAGCTTGTTGAGTTGACGCTCTAGTTTTTGTTCTACTTCGTTGATCGCTACGTAGAGGTCGTCATGGATTGATGAAGCAACAAGTTGGCCTTTTGGTACGGTTAGTACCGCTTCAAATTTCTTCTTCTTGTTTGGTTCTTCGCTAAAGCTCGCTTGGCAGCCAATGATGTCTACTTGCCATTTATCTAGCTTTTTAAATTTGCTTTCTATGTGATCACGGATTGCAGAGGTAATGTCGATGTTTTTACCAGTGATGTTCATTTTCATAGAAGTTTTCCTCTGTTGTATCCCTCATGGGTTAACTTCAGATTACGACTTTTAGGAATAAAGAGTGTGATCTAGATCTTGTTTTGGTTGGATGGGATAAGCATTAAAATCAAATGTGATCTTACGCAAGTCTTAGTATCTTTTTGGCGAAAAATGCTTGTTATCCTTATGAAAAACGATAACTTGGAGGCAAGGCTTCGCTAAAAATTAAATCAGTTTTTAGGGGCGTCCTACAGCCTATGGAAAGTGCTTGATTGAAATTTACTCAATAGTGTTTTGTGATATAGGTCTTGTAATATAGGTCGCTACATAAGCTTCTTCAGAATTAGATAAACAAAAGCCGCATAAGTATTCTTATGCGGCTTTTGTGTTTTTTAGCTTTACCTAATACCTTTGGCTCCCCAGCTCTGGGATGGAGGCGATCCTAGTCGTTAGTGTTCAGTAATCTCGCTGTGCCGTCCTCTCGGATAGCATTGATAGCTTGTAATTGTTTATAGATTACGAAGTAACGATTGATGTTGGCAACATAGGTTACGGGTTCTTTACTCACGTATTTGCGAGTGATGATTTCTACGTTTTTAAACCAGATGTTTGGGTTGTAACCTTTCTGCTTGGCAATGCTCCTCATCTTTCTGATCTTAGCAGGACCAGCGTTGTAAGAAGCCAAGGTAAAGTAGATTTGATTGTCGGGTGATATTGCCGGGTCGTCAAAATATCGGTCTTTGATAAAGCGCATATACTTCACACCCGCATGGATGTTGTTATCCACCTTATGGATGTTCTTGATGTTGACGTTTTTATCTTTGGCGGTACTCGGTAATACCTGCATCACACCAATAGCCCCGCGATGAGAAATCCGGCTCTGATCCAGTCCTGATTCTTGGAAACCTTGAGCTGACATCATCAAAGGATCAAATTCATACTTGCTCGAATACTTTTCAAAGACATCTGAGAGTTTAGCTACTCGGTCTACTTTATTGGGGTTGAGTGCTCGGCCTAACCAGCGAGTATTGTCGATGTATTTCTGGTAGATGACATTCCCAAGCAGGGTGCCTGTTCGTGCGGTCTTGACGTATTTGTTTATCTCTTTCTTCAGTTGAGGGCTGTCTTTTCTTAAAGCCCAAGCAATACGACCATTTTCTCGTAAAGGTAAGTCGTTATGGACTTGAATGTTTTCCATTACATCGATCCAGAGCTTGGCTTTATGGTTATCCAGAATTGTGCCTTGTATATAACCTTGGTTAACCAGTTCTATCAGCTCGTAGTCTTGTAATGACTCCTCGATAAAGTGGACATGCAGTGGTGGTAAACCTAGCTCGTTAAGCTCCTTATTAACTCTTTGTACACTCTCGAAGTAACTCGAGCTTGCTCGTATCCACACCTCTTTGCCACTCAATTGCTTGATTTCGGTGATAGGTTCGGCCTTTTTCCCTGTGATAATGAGTTCTTTACCATCTTTAATCATCGGATCCGAAAAATCGATGGTTCGTAATCGTTTATCGGTGATCGTTAGGTTAGCGACAGCGACATCACCATAGCCAGACTCTAAAGAGGGAAGTAGATCATCTCGTTGCACGGGGATGATTTGAACATTGAGATAGGGATGTTTCTTACGAAGGCTTTTCTCAAAGTGGTAGAGCATTTCTGCCACGATGCCTTTTGGCTTGCCATCCTCGATGTAATAGAAACCAAGATCGGCAGACACTAGCACTCTAACCGTTCCTTTGGTTTTGAGCACATCCAAGTCACCCATGTAAGGCTTATTGCTTAATGGAGACAGTTCTAATGCGTAGGATAAGTGGCTAAATAGCGATATCCAGATAAATAATAACAACCTACTCACATCCACACTCCATGTTGATGTTTTGTTAAAAGTTATCTTTTGAAGATACCGTGTATTATGCGATCCATCAAGTTTGCGATATGTAGATGAAAAAAAGCGCGCTAGTAAATTAGCGCTCTTTTAGGATTGAGATGTAAGAGGTTTGATTAAGGTAGTGGGTTTAACTCAATCAACTTTTCTGTTCTTAACACAGCGTCATCTAGGCCGAGTTGTTGATAAGCTTTTAGCTGGATATCTAAAGACTTACGCGCAGCAATGGTGTCTGGGTAAGTTTTTTGCAGCTCTTGCGTTCTGTTGATCGCAGCAATCCAAGCTTCGCGGCGTAGGTAGAAATCAGCGGTTGCTAAGTCATACTCTGCTAGGCGGTTCTTAAGTGCGAACATGCGTTTTTGTGCATCTTCAGCATAAGGGCTACTAGGGAAACGTTCGAGTAGTCGCTTGAAGTCAGCAAACGCAAGTTTCACTGGTTCAGGATCTCGGTCACTACGGTCGATATTAAAAATATCGTGCATGAAGTTTCGGTCTTGCGCCATGTGCGTTAAGCCGCGCATGTAAAGAACCCAGTCTTGTTTCTCATGCGTTGGGTTCAAACGTAGGAAACGTGAAATGGTAGCGAGGCCAAGTGCCAAGTCATCATTTTTGTAGTAAGCGTAAATCAGATCGAGCTGTACTTGCTCAGAATAGGCGCCGAATGGGTAACGTGAGTCTAGGGCTTCTAGCTTTTCTATTGCTGAAAGCCAGCTACCGCTCTGCAGTGATTCTTGAGCGTCAGAGTAGAGAACCGATGGTGGTACATCTGGCACTATCTCTTCACTACTTGAACAACCAACCAAGAGTGATACGGCTAATAGACCCGATAAAGTAAGGTGTTTCATGTCAGGCGTCGATTCCTTGAATTAAATATTTCGTAAGCTTCCGTTACTTTCTAACCAGTAACAGATACAATGATGCAATTATTCTATTTTATCCATACTAATGGGTATTAGTCTCACGGTTTTTAAAAAAGTTCGATATGGCTCAGCAGATCACATTAACAGACACAGTAAAAAGCAGCCAGTTAGGTCAACGTTTAGACCAAGCTGTCGCTGAACTATTTACCGATTTTTCTCGCTCTCGCATTAAAGAGTGGCTTCTTGACGGCAAAATCCAAGTGGATGGCGAAGTTATTACAAAGCCGCGCGTTAAGGTTTTGGGCGGTGAAGAGATCATCTTGCAAGCTGAACTTGCAGATGAAGAGCGCTGGGAAGCACAAGATATTCCTCTAAACATTGTCTACGAAGATGATGACTTATTGGTTATCAATAAGCCTCGCGATCTGGTTGTACACCCAGGCGCAGGCACACCGGATGGAACCATACTAAACGCATTGCTTTTCCATTACCCACAGATTGCAGAAGTGCCTCGTGCAGGTATTGTGCACCGTCTTGATAAAGACACAACAGGTCTTATGGTTGTGGCTAAAACGGTTCCAGCTCAAACTCGTCTTGTGCGTGCTCTTGCTAAGCGTCGTATTACTCGTGAATATGAAGCAATTGCAATTGGTAAAATGACCGCTGGTGGTGTGGTAGAGAAAGGCATTAGCCGTCATGCAACTAAGCGTACCTTGATGGATGTAAATGAATTAGGAAAGCCAGCGGTAACTCACTACCGTGTTGCTGAGCACTTCCGCGAGCATACTCGTATTCGTCTACGCCTAGAAACGGGTCGTACTCACCAAATTCGTGTTCACATGTCATACCTTCAGCATCCGCTGCTAGGTGACGTTGCATACGGTGGTCGTGCTCGTATTCCAAAAGGTGCATCTGAAGAACTAACAACAATGATTCGTTCTTTTGATCGCCAAGCACTGCACGCCGTTATGCTTAAATTTGTTCACCCAATTACAGGTGAAGAAGTTGAGTTCCACGCTCCTGTGCCAAATGACATGGTCGTGATGGCTGAAGCGTTACGTGTTGATGCGCGCGAAAACTTGGAAGACGACATTTAATCATGTCGATGATCATCCCTAACTGGAATGCACCAAAAAACGTGAAAGCATTTGCTTCGACACGTTTTGATGGTTTTTCTACTGGTGCGTATCAAGGATTAAACCTAGGTACGCATGTTGGGGATGATGCTTCGCTTGTTGAAAACAACAGAGCCTGGCTCAAGCAACACGCTAATATGCCTGCCGCTCCGGTATGGCTACATCAAACTCACTCAACAGATGTCGTTACGGTTTTACACCCTACGGCAGATATTCTTGATGCTGACGGTGCATTTACCACAGCTAAAGATGTTGTTTGTTCTGCGATGACAGCCGATTGCTTACCTGTAATCCTTACTGATACCAAAGGCACTCAAGTTGCTGCAGTTCATGCTGGTTGGCGTGGTCTTGCTGGTGGCATTCTTGAAAATGCCGTCGCAAAGTTTTCAAACTTAGGTTCAGAGAATAAGATCATTGCTTGGCTTGGTCCTGCAATAGGCAAACAAGCTTTTGAAGTAGGCGATGATGTGTTGGAAGCTTTCGTTAGTTTTGACTCTCAAGCTAAGCTCGCATTTGAAGCCAAAGCTGAACCAGGCAAATGGCTAGCGAATATGTCTCAGCTTGCAACGCAACGACTGAACAAAGTTGGTGTAACTTCTGTGACAGACTCTAATCTATGTACCTTCGCTGATGCCGATGCGTTCTATTCTTATCGTCGTGATGGTATTACTGGACGCCAAGCTACTTTTATTTGGTTAGAGTAACCTTTAACTAGTGCAACCAGTCATCCAGCTCATTTATATTTTTATAACAGCTCTATTCTTCATTCTTATCCCTTGAAAATCCGCGTTACCGTATCCATCTTCTAACCATAAGATAAACATATCTAAGAGTAGGAAGGTTGGCATGCGTCTCGATCGATTCACTAGTAAATTCCAAATTGCGATATCTGATGCTCAGTCGCTCGCATTAGGTCGTGATCACCAATATATAGAGCCTGTGCACCTAATGGTGTCTTTGCTTAATCAAGATGGTAGTGCAATTCGTCCATTGCTCACCATGCTGAATATTGATGTGGTTCAATTGCGTTCAAAGCTAAGCGAAATATTAGACCGTGTACCGAAAGTAAGTGGTATCGGTGGTGATGTTCAACTGTCGAATGCAATGGGTACTTTGTTCAACCTATGTGACAAGGTCGCACAAAAGCGTCAAGACACATACATTTCTTCGGAAGTCTTCCTACTTGCCGCAATTGAAGATAAAGGCCCTTTAGGTAACCTGCTTAAAGAGCTAGGTCTTACTGAGCAAAAATTATCTCAAGCTATCGAGCAGGTTCGTGGCGGTCAAAAAGTTGATGACCCAAATGCCGAAGACCGACGCCAAGCGTTAGAGAAGTTCACCATCGATCTGACTGAAAGAGCGGAGCAAGGCAAGCTGGATCCGGTAATTGGCCGAGATGACGAAATCCGCCGTACTATCCAAGTACTTCAGCGTCGTACTAAGAACAACCCAGTCATTATCGGTGAACCTGGTGTTGGTAAGACAGCTATCGTTGAAGGTTTGGCTCAGCGCATTATTAACAATGAAGTGCCAGAAGGTTTAAGAGGCCGACGCGTACTTTCATTAGACATGGGTGCTTTGGTAGCTGGCGCTAAATATCGTGGTGAGTTTGAAGAGCGTTTGAAGTCAGTCCTCAATGAATTGTCTAAAGAAGAGGGCAATATCATTCTCTTCATCGATGAAATTCATACTATGGTCGGCGCTGGTAAAGGTGAAGGCTCTATGGATGCCGGTAACATGCTAAAACCAGCGTTGGCTCGTGGTGAACTCCACTGTGTTGGCGCAACGACTCTTGATGAATACCGTCAATACATAGAGAAAGATCCAGCGTTAGAGCGCCGCTTCCAAAAAGTGCTTGTCGATGAACCAACGGTTGAAGACACGGTGGCGATTCTTCGTGGTTTGAAAGAGCGCTATGAACTCCATCATCATGTAGAAATTACCGACCCAGCAATCGTGGCTGCAGCAACACTATCTCATCGATACGTTTCTGATCGTCAACTGCCGGATAAAGCGATTGATCTGATTGATGAAGCGGCTTCGAGTATCCGTATGCAGATCGACTCAAAACCTGAGTCGCTAGATAAGCTCGAGCGTAAAATCATTCAATTGAAGATCGAGCAGCAAGCTCTTACCAATGAAAATGATGAAGCCAGTGAAAAACGCCTTCGAACATTACAAGAAGAGCTTTCTGACAAAGAACGAGATTTCGCAGAGCTTGAAGAAGTGTGGAATGCAGAGAAAGCCGCGCTTTCTGGCACGCAACACATCAAGTCAGAGCTAGAACAAGCTCGTATGGATATGGATTTTGCGAGACGTGCTGGTGATCTTAACCGAATGTCTGAATTGCAATACGGTCGAATCCCAGAATTAGAGAAGCAGTTAGATCTTGCGACTCAAGCTGAAATGCAAGAAATGACGCTGCTGCGTAATAAGGTCACTGATGCAGAAATTGCAGACGTGCTATCGAAGCAAACAGGCATACCTGTTTCTAAAATGCTAGAAGCCGAGAAAGAGAAGCTTCTTAACATGGAAGGTGTTCTACATAAGCGAGTTATTGGCCAAGCGGAAGCAGTCGAAGTGGTATCGAATGCGATTCGTCGTAGCCGTGCAGGTTTATCTGATCCAAACAAGCCGATTGGATCTTTCTTATTCCTTGGTCCAACTGGCGTTGGTAAAACGGAGTTGTGTAAAACACTCGCGAACTTCATGTTTGATAGTGACGATGCAATGGTGCGTATCGACATGTCTGAGTTTATGGAGAAACACTCTGTTGCTCGTTTGGTTGGTGCTCCTCCGGGTTACGTTGGATATGAAGAAGGTGGTTACTTAACAGAAGCAGTGCGTCGCAAGCCTTATTCAGTGATTTTGCTAGATGAAGTAGAGAAAGCGCATCCTGATGTTTTCAATATCTTATTGCAGGTGCTTGATGATGGACGCTTAACTGATGGACAAGGTCGTACAGTCGATTTTAGAAACACGGTAGTGATCATGACATCCAACCTTGGCTCTTCGAGAATTCAAGAGAACTTCAATACGCTCGACTACCAAGGAATAAAGAATGAAGTGATGGAAGTGGTAGGTAAACATTTCCGTCCTGAGTTTTTGAACCGAGTTGATGAAAGCGTGGTGTTCCATCCATTGGGTCAAGAGCACATTCAGTCGATAGCCGCTATTCAGCTTGAGCACCTTAAGAAGAGAATGGAAGACAATGGTTATGAGCTTGAAGTTTCGGATAAAGCACTCAAGTTAATTTCTCAAGTTGGTTTTGATCCAGTATATGGTGCACGACCTTTGAAAAGAGCGATTCAACAAAGTGTCGAGAACCCGTTAGCGAAAGCGATACTGGCAGGAAAAATTAATCCAGATAAGAAAGTGCAGCTATTAGTAAACAACGACCGCATTATTGCTCACCAATAGTTGAAGTAAGAACGGTAGGTACGATTGGCCGAAATTAAGGCTTAATCGTACCTATTTTAAACGCTTTGTGTGAATAGTGTTCGAACGGTCGCCGGTGGCGGCTTTTTTTCGTTTTTAGCCTTGTACAAAGGATTATTCTCTCTATAATGCGCCTCCGTTGCCAAGGATAACCAAGCGGTTTGAACTGAGTAACAAGACGGTGATAAGCATTTAAGATGCTTTGAAAAATTAGCTGGAAAAAGTGTTTGACACTGGAATCTAATCCGCTAGAATGACCGTCCACTTCGAGAGGCTCCTTACTAAAAGGAAGGCTCAACAAGTAAAGCTCTTTAACAATTTAAACCTATCAATCTGTGTGGGCACTCGTTGATGAATAT